>NZ_BOQD01000031.1 GCF_018332515.1 Bacillus hominis
CCCCATAGCCTTTTAGTTGCATTTTATTAAACAATCATTTCGTTATGTTTAATTTTAAGCGTTTCAATTTGAATTGTAGCACGTTCAATATGGAACTGTTGTTTTAACATATCAATCATGTTTTGAGGAACTTCATGATCCTCCTGTTTTTTTATCAATCGTCCAAATATGAAGAGTACGCATATCTCGTACACATTCTACACACAACTAATAAATCTTAGTCCCTTACTTAAAGAAGTCGGTACAACTGATGCATGATTCTCTCCTTCAGCCTCATAAAACTTAAATATAAACTTATTGTGTTTTACTTGGAGAAGGCGTTCTGATAATGCATTTGCATCTACAACCATATGCTCTCGCTCCAATGATCCCACTGTAAGGAATACTCCCGTTTCAACCTTCGCTTCATTTAATTCATTTATAAGATTCTCTTCTTTTTCAAGTATGGATTGATTATTCCACCAAATAGACGGGCTACTAATAAAATAATTTTGAAAAGCATTTACATTTGTAAATAGTATATGTAATGCAAATAATCCGCCTAGCGAATGACCAAATAACGTTTGCTTTTCTTTATCAATTTCAAAAACATTTTCAATTTGTGGTTTCAATTCTTCTTCAATAAAAGTAAAGAAGTTATGTGCTCCTCCTGTTTTAGGCCACGGTTTACCATCCGGTTTTAAAGGAGCATCTTTTGAAATGATAGAAGGTGTAAAATCATAGCATCTTTCTTCTCCTGAAAATGCCCCTTCAATTGGATAACCAATACCAACTATAATGGCTGATGAAACACCTGTTTTTTCCGCTCTAACTGATTGTATTTTAACCGCTTCATGGAACGTTTTGAAAAAGGCATTGCCATCTAATACATATATGACAGGATATCCTGACTCTGGTGCTGGTTGCTTCGGCTTTGAAATATGAATTTGATATTCCTTACCTTCTAATTTTGAATACATTTTCCACTGTTCTGTATTAGATGTAATAATCTGCTGCTTTTCGATAGTGGTATTCATTGTAAATCCTCCTTTAACTCGTTACATATATTTCTACTTTTTCTTCTTGAGCTACAACGCTATCGTAACCGAAACAAACAGGAGATCCATTATACGGATCAATCATGACACGCGCATCAATATGAAATACTTCTTTTAACACTTCATTTGTGATGATTTCTTCTGGGCTACCAGTTGTAACAATTTCCCCTTCCTTCATTGCAATAATTTCATCTGAAAACCTTGCCGCGTGGTTAATATCATGTAATACCATTACAACCGTACAATTGTGTTCTTTATTTAACTTCTCTACAATTTGCAATACATCTAATTGGTGAGACATATCAAGGTATGTAGTTGGTTCATCTAAAAGTAGCACTTCTGTTTCTTGTGCTAACGCCATCGCTAGCCATACCTTTTGTCTTTGACCACCTGATAAGTTTGCAATTTGTCTCGTTCGAAAAGCAGATGTTTTCGTTATATCTAATGCCCAATCAATCATCTCTTTATCTTTTGAAGTTAACTTATTTACATTATTTCGATGTGGATAGCGTCCATACGAAATTAATTCCTCTACTTTAAGCTCTCCTGGTGCAATTGGAGTTTGCGGGAGTAAAGCTAACAGCTTGGCAATTTCTTTCGTTGGAATTGTATTTAAATCTTGCCCTTGCAAATACACTTTACCGCTTTTTTGCTTTAAAATTCGTCCCATCGTTTTTAATAGTGTTGATTTCCCGCACCCGTTTGGCCCTATAATTGTCGTTACTTTCCCTTCTTGTATTTCCACATTTAAATCGCGAAACACTGTAAGCTTTTCATAGCTCGTTTCTAAATTTTTTGCACTTAAAATACTCACTTTTATTCCTCCTCTTACGCTTTCGCCTTATAAAGTAAATATAAGAAATACGGTACACCGACAATAGAAATAACGATTCCAACTGGTAACTCTACAGGTGTGAAAACTGTTTTTGCAATAAAATCTGAAGCAATTACAAGAAACATTCCGATTACTCCGCACGTAGGAATTATATACTTATGCTGAATGCCGACGAGCCTTTTCGCTATATGCGGTGCCATTAATCCAATGAAACCAATACTTCCGGAAACAGCAACACATGCACTCACAAGTCCGATACTACTTAATAGTAAAATCGATTTCTCTCGCTCTACGGAAACACCTAAACTTGTAATACTCGTTTCTTCCAATTGAAATAAATCTAATAAATAAGCTTTCTTTTGTATAAGAGGAATTAATATAATAAGCCACGGCAACATGGCAACAATATACTTCCAGTTTGCACTATATATACTTCCTGACACCCAAACTGCAGCCATTTCAAAATCCGTTGACTTCATTTTAAGGGACAAGTACATAGAAAAGGCCCCAAATCCTGATCCAATTGCAATCCCTGTTAATAAAAGTCGCTGTGAGTCTAACTTACCGTTTTTCCAAGAAAACAGATAGATTATGATGGCTGCACCTAATCCACCAACTAACCCAAACATCGGCATCATCATAATAGAAATCCAATCTGTACTCTTTAATTGTCCTTGAAAGAAAAACATAAAAATGACGATTGCTGTACCTGCCCCGGCATTCACTCCTAAAATACCTGGGTCTGCCAATCCATTTCTCGTAATCCCTTGAATTACAGCACCCGCAACGCCTAGGCCTAATCCTACTAATCCAGCAATTACAATACGCGGAAGACGAAACTCAAAAATAACTAAATCATGATCTGGTACTGGATCTATTCTAAAGAGTGTTTTAAATACATCTATAATCGTAATATCAAACGTACCATTCGTTAAACTAATATAAATGGCACCAAAAATTAAAAGTATAATAATCCCCATCGTCATTCCAAAACGTTGACTTGAACTTTTAAGCATGTCTCTCTCCTCCTCTTGTACGGATTAAATAAAGGAAGAAAGGAATTCCAATTAAAGATGTAACAACTCCAATTGGTGTTTCAAATGGATAGTTTACAAATCTACTTACTACATCGCATAATGCTAAGAAAACTCCACCAATAACGCCTGCACAAGGCAAGATCCATTTATAATCTACCCCGATTAAAAAACGAGTAATATGCGGAATAATTAAACCTACAAAACCAATTTTCCCAACTAAAGCAACTGCCGTTCCTGTTAAAAAAATAACTGATAAAATTGCCATCGCTTTAACTAGTTTTGTACGCTGTCCTAGATTAATAGAAACCTCTTCTCCTAACGAAAGAATGGTAATAGATTTTGATATGAACAGTGCTAAAACTATCCCAATTATCCCAAAAGGTATCGTAATTTTAATTATATTAGGATCCACTTGGTCTAACTTTGCATTAAACCAAAAACTAACATTTTGAGAGATTTGAAAATACGAAGCCATCGCAGCCGATACACTGCTTAAAAATGTTCCTATAACTGTCCCTATAATTGCTAACCTAACAGGGGATAAGCCATTTTGAAGGAGTGAGCCAAAACCAAACACGATACCGGCTCCTAGTGCAGAACCAATCATTGAACATAAAACCATACCGATCGATGACATTCCCGGAAGAAAAATCATACTAAGTGTAATAACAAAGGCTGCACCATCCGTCACACCCATAATAGAAGGGGATGCAAGATAGTTTCTTGTCATCCCCTGCATAAGTGCTCCTGATATGGCTAGAAATGCTCCAACTAAAAGAGCCGCAACTACCCTTGGTAAACGTGAAGTAATAATAATATTATGATCCACATCGCTTGAATCAAAATGAAATAATGCATTCCACACTGTTTCAACATCAATACTTTTCGCCCCATACAAAATAGAAAGTATAACTGTAAATAAGATGAGTATGGGTGCTATACATAATATGGTTACTGGTACTGCATTCGTTTTCTGCATATCATTCAACGCACCTTACTTATTGTATTATTTAGATAAATTTTTCACTGCTTCTTTTAAGAATGCTGTTTTACTCCAAGCTGTACCACCTTGTGCCATTGGATCTACAACGTTTACAAATACTTTCTTTTCTTTCGCAGCATTCATACTTTGCCAAATTGGATTATTTTCAATGTCTTCTAGCACTTTTGGTTTATTATTTTCGCTTGCCTCGTATTGTAAGAAGATATAATCAGGATTAACTTCAGCAAGTTTTTCTAAAGAAATCTTTTCTTGTGCTTTTACAGTTTTTAGTTGTTCTGGTGCTGTTAATCCAAGATCTTTATAAATTACAGGATTAAAGTATACTCCTTCTGGGTATAGGAATAAGTCATTTGCTCTTAATCTAATTACAAGTACCTTTTTATCTTTTAACTTATCTCCAAGTTTTGCTTTTGCTTTTTCAGCGTCTGTATTGTAATCTTTAATAATTTTTTCTGCTTTATCTTTTTTACCAGTTAGTTCTCCCATTAACTTTAAATTATCTTCCCAGTTTGTTGAAACGTGTGATACGGGGAACGTCGGAGCTACTTTCGTAAATTTTTCAGCTGTTTCTGCTGGGAATTTCGTACTAGATGTAATTACATCTGGTTTTAATTGAAGTAATGTTTCGAAATTTGGTTCCATTTTCTCACCAACAGATTTTGCACCCTCCAACTCTTTTTCGAGATACTTTGGTAATTTACCACCGACAGTAATTGCCCCTACCGGTTTAATACCAAGTACTGCCGCATCTTCCATTGACTCTAAACTAGCCGTCGCAATTTTATCTACTTTCGCAGGTACTGTGTACTCTGTACCTAAATATGTAATTTTTCGTTTCTCATCTTTTTTCGTTTCGGTCGCTTTCGTTTGCTGTTTTTGTTCCCCCGAAGTTTTGTCCGCACTATTACATGCTGCTAAACCTACACTTAAAACTGTAACCATCCCTAATGTAAATAATTTCTTGTTCATCTTTATATATCTCCTCTCGAAACCTTTAAATATATTATTTCAACAATGAAACTTAATTACATGAAACATATTTCTCATCTATATTTCACATCATTAATAAATCTACGTAAAATGGAGAGCCATTCTCGTTCACTTCCCCTAGTAGTAAATTCTTTACAATCCTCATCCAACGATAATCATTATCGATGATAATGATTATCGTTATTAAGTATATATTTAATATCAGATTATTTCAAGAATGATTTGAAAGATTTTAACAAACTGAATCAAAAAAGAAGTATCTCCTTTTCTTCAAGAAGATACTTCTTTTTTAAAAGTCCATATGTAATTCAACTGGACAATGGTCTGATCCCATTACTTCACTATTAATTTTTGCATCCTTTATTTGGCCTTTCACTCTTTCAGAAACAACGAAATAATCTAAACGCCATCCAATATTTTTCGCTCTCGCTCCCATACGATACGACCACCACGAATATGCACCTTCCTGATCAGGATACAGATAACGATACGTATCTATAAATCCTTCTTCTAAAATACGTGTAAACTTCTCTCGTTCCTCATCAGAGAACCCAGGATTTTTCCGATTACTTTTCGGGTTTTTTAAATCTATTTCTTTATGAGCGACGTTCAAATCTCCACAAAAAACAACTGGCTTTTTTTCATCTAATCGCTTAATATAAGCCCGGAAATCATCTTCCCATTCCATTCTGTAATCTAATCGTTCTAATCCACGTTTTGAATTTGGTGTATATAACGTTATCATGTAAAAATCATCAAATTCTAACGTAATAACTCGGCCTTCTTGGTCGTGCTCTTCAATTCCTAAACCGTATGTAACAGAAATCGGTTCTTTTCTTGTAAAAATAGCTGTTCCCGAATACCCCTTTTTCAAAGCGTAATTCCAGTATGTATAGTATCCTTCTAAATCTAGATCGATTTGTCCACTTTGCAATTTAATTTCTTGTAAACAAAATATATCTGCATTAGATTCTTCTAGGTATTCTAAAAATCCACCTTTTGCGATAACTGCACGTAAACCATTTACATTCCATGAAATCAACTTCATTTATGTTCCTCCTCTTGATGTGCATTTTCAATTTTCATGCTAACACAAATAGAATAACTATCCTATTTTCATCTTTGTAATCTTGCTCTTACATTTGTGAATACGTACATACGCACATTATTCAGGTTATACTAATTTCAGAGGTGATGATCTTTGTACAATGAGGGATTTACATTAACAAGTGAGTATTGGCAAGCAATTATTCACAATGATTCTTCCTATGATAACAAATTCTTTTATGCTGTGAAATCAACTGGGATTTTTTGCCGACCATCGTGCAAATCGAGAATACCGAATAAAAACAACGTACGAATCTTTCTAAATGCAGAGCAAGCATTGCATGAAAACTTTCGTCCGTGCAAACGTTGTAAACCAAATGGAATCACTTTACCTAATGAAGAGTGGGTAGAACAAATTAAAGACTATATTGAAAAGCATTATGACGAAGGGTTAACTCTCGACCTACTCGCAGAAATGTGCCACGGTAGCCCATTTCATTTACAACGTACTTTCAAAAGACTAATAGGAATAAGTCCAATAGAATATATACAGCGATTCAGAATTGTTAAAGCCGCAGAATTTCTTTCACATACAAATCAATCCGTTAAGGAAATTAGTACTGCTGTCGGGATAGAAAACCCGGAGTATTTCGCAACTTTATTTAAAAAGAAAACCGGATTTACTCCTACTGAATATCGAAAAAAGAACGAAATGAAAGAGGGATACAATAATGAATTCCTATAAAAATAAATCTATATATTGGACGCTACTTACACATAAAAATTGGCGCTTACATATTGCTGCAACTGAAAATGGATTATGTTTCATAGGATCCCAAGACGAAAACTTCGGAGAACTACATATGTGGGCTAGAAAAAAACTGCCACAACATGTATTAGTCTGCAATCCAGATTACTTGCAAGCCTATGCAAAAGAAGTTATCGAGTATTTAGAAAAAAAGCGAGAAACTTTCACATTGCCTATTGATGCTTACGGAACTGCATTTCAATTATCTGTTTGGAATACGGTACGTGAAATTCCTTACGGAAAGACATATTCTTATTCAGAAATTGCCAAGAGAATTCAAAAACCTACAGCTGTGCGTGCCGTTGCTTCTGCTATTGCTGCCAATCCCCTTCTCATTACAATTCCTTGTCATCGCGTTATAGGAAAAAATGGGAAACTAACTGGTTTTAGAGGGGGATTAGAAATGAAGAAAGAATTGCTTACAGTAGAAAAGTTGCAGGTGGAATTCATATGACAGCAGAATGTAATAGCGCATTAACTTTAGTAGTTCCTAAAGAATTTAGTTTCCAAGAAAACTTACGCTATCTTTCACGTTCTAACAATGAATGTATGTTTCATATTGAAGATAACAAAATTTATAAAGTTATCCCTGTTCAAGATGTAAACCCTTTAGTTGAAATTAGTATGAATACTGATGGCAATATTCAAATACGTTTTTTAGGAGAATCATATATCTCTGACAAATGGATATGCGATGCTGTAGCTAACTATGTAACAGAGTGGTTTGATTTAACTACGGATTTAACTCCCTTTTATAAATTAGCAAAACATGATCCACTCCTTCAAGGACCTACTCAAAAATATTATGGACTTCGTACATTAGGTATTCCAGATTTATTTGAAGCACTTTCCTGGGGAATTATCGGTCAACAAATTAACCTCACATATGCTTATACGCTAAAAAGAAGATTAGTCGAGCAATTTGGGAAGTATGTAGAATGGAACGATAGAAAACATTGGATATTCCCATCACCTGAAACGATTGCAACTCTACATGTAGAGGATCTTAAAAAATTGAAAATGACGACTAGAAAATGTGAATATTTAATTGGTATTGCACAGTTTATTACAGAAGGGAAACTATCAAAAGAATCTTTACTACAAATACAAGATGTGAAACATGCTGAAAAACAATTAACTGCTATCCATGGTATAGGACCGTGGACTGCCAACTATGTTTTAATGCGCTGTTTACGCTTTCCTTCCGCTTTTCCAATTGATGATGTTGGTTTGCATAATGCAATAAAGTTTATAACGAGTTCCGAAAATAAACCGACTAAAAATGAAATAAAAGACTTTGCAGCAAATTGGATAAACTGGGAGTCTTACGCAACTTTTTATTTGTGGCGGGTGCTATATTAAAAAGAACCAAGTAGCACATTCGTACTACTTGGTTCTTTTTTAAGCTTGTTCTTCAAATCGTCTTGCGATTTCTACAATAACTTGAACAGCTTTTTCCATAGTATCTACCGAAACATACTCAAATTTACCGTGGTAGTTTTCACCACCAGTAAAAATATTTGGCGTCGGTAATCCCATATATGATAATTGTGATCCATCTGTTCCACCGCGAATCGGGTGAATGTTCGGTTCGATATTTAAACTTTTCATCGCTTCATACGCAATATCAACAATTTCTCTCACTGGTTCAATTTTTTCAAGCATGTTATAGTATTGATCATTCATTTCTAAAACGACTGCATCTTGCCCATACTTCTCTTGCATTTGCTTCACAATATTTTCAACGTTATGTTTACGCGCTTCAAAATTTTCACGATCAAAATCTCGAATAATATAATACGCTTTACTTTGCTCAACATCACCATTTAAAGAAAGTAAATGATAGAATCCTTCATATCCTTCTGTATATTCTGGTGCCTCTTCTACTGATAAATGCCCATTAAACTCCATAGCCAGTTTAGTTGCATTACGCATTTTATTTTTCGCTGTTCCAGGATGTGTATTCGTTCCGTTAAACGTTAACTTAGCACCTGCAGCATTAAAACTTTCATACTCTAAACCACCTAATGGACCTCCATCCATCGTATAAGCAAAGGATGCACCAAACGCTTCTACATCAAAATGCGCTGGTCCACGGCCAATTTCTTCATCCGGTGTGAATGCTACTCTTATTTTCCCGTGTTTAATTTGAGGATTATGTATTAAATAATTCATTGCCACCATAATTTCTGTAAGACCAGCTTTATCATCTGCTCCAAGAAGTGTTGTACCATCAGTTGTAATAATTGTATGTCCTTTATATGATGGTAGTTCTGGGAACTGTTCTGGCGTTAGCACAACGTTTAACTCTTCATTTAGCGTAATTGCTTTCCCATCAAAATTTTCATGAATTTGTGGTCTTACGTTTTTCCCCGTAAAGTCTGTTGCTGTGTCTAAATGTGCTAAAAAGCCGATTACCGGAACATCTTTATCTGTATTTGCAGGAAGTGTTGCCATTACATAACCATTATCATCCATCGTCACTTCTGTTAAGCCAATCTCTTTTAACTCTTCTACTAATAACTTACCAAATTCAATTTGTCCAGGTGTTGTTGGTACTGTATGGCTTTCCTCATTTGATTGTGTATCAATCTTTACATATCTCGTAAATCTTTCAATAAGTTCTTGTTTCAAATTCATTCACTCCCTTTTATATTTCTTTCTCTATTATAATCCTTATAATGAAATATTTTAACTTTTTTGACTGCAATAATGCTATGAAAAAAGTGTGTTTTCAAAGTAACCTTGAAAACACACTCCATATTATCCATTTCATTCTTCTCTCCACAATCTCTCTACATTCATTAATTGATCTTCTTTGAATTCCATCTTATATATATCCGGTTTTGATGTATTCATTAAAAATTCAAGTCCATATTGATTATCAAAATAGTTCATCATTAGTGTCATTACAAGCCCATGTGTACCAATTACAATTTTATGTCCTTGAAAATGTATTAATATTTCTTCTAACACTTTCACTACCCTTCTCTGACATTCTGCATATGACTCTCCTTCAGTTAGTGCAAATTCCGGATTAGAAAACATCCTCTTTACAAGTGGGTACACTTCCTTGTCTGATACAATCTTATCCCTACTTGAAAACCTACACTCTTTAAGATTTTCATATACTACTATTTCTTTTTCATAAAAATTAGCTGACTCTTCTATCGTTAACATAGCCCGATTATACGGACTTGAAATAAAAGTATCAATTCCCTCCGCTTTTAATATCTCAGTTACTCTACGAACATCCATATGTCCCTTCTCAGTTAATCCACGCGTTCTTTCATTTCCTTCTAATTTTGGTGATTCACCATGCCTAACCATATAAATATATGTAGTCATACTTCCCCCTTGAAAATATTTATAAGTTAATAAATTACTTTAATCTAAACCTTCCTAAAATCTAGGAAGAATCTATATATTTATTTTTTCAAGCTACTTTATTCGACTGTTCGTCTAATCCATTCGCCTACTAAACTCTCAAATAGTTCAGGTTGTTCAATTTGCAAATTATGCCCTGCCATATCTAACACTGCTAATGTTGCTCTTGGATAATCTTCAATAATTTCTATAATATCTTGATAACCTACCGATATATCTTGTCTTCCGGCTAATAAAAGAACGGGTTTCTCATATTTCTTACGGTGAAAATCCATAGTAAGAGAGTAATTCTTTTGCAATCTATCAATAAATTCATTATTAGCAATAGATAACCCTGGCTTAATTTCTTCTTTGAATCGCTTATATGTATATTCATTTGCTACCACTGCTAACTCGCAAAATTCTTCTCTTTCGGTAGAAGTTAGCTTATTTAAAAACTGCTCATCTCGTACAATTACGTGTTTATCGGGTAATTGTCTTTCTTTTGGCTGCGCTACAACAACAGGACATACTAATAATAATCCATTAACCCTCTCAAACATCTTTGAAAGTATCCCTCTAGCTAAATATCCCCCGTATGATTCTCCTACCAATAAAAATTCTTCAGTAGAAACAATTTCCTCAATAAATGTGATAAGCACTTCTACTATACGATCTGAACTATTTATCCATTCTGGAGCATTCGATTTTCCCATGCCAGGTAAATCAATATAAATTCTTTGATAACCTTCACATTTCTGAAATACTGATTCCATACACCTCTTCATTAACCTATGGTCAGGAGCACAACCATGTATGATAATGACTGGTTTACCTTCTCCCACAATTTCATAGTATATTTCTGCATCCTTAATCCGGCATATCATAAAAAAACCTCCCTAGTTT
>NZ_BOQD01000032.1 GCF_018332515.1 Bacillus hominis
GGTCCAACAGGAGCGACGGGGTCAACAGGCGACACAGGAGCAACAGGCACAAGTATAACTGCGACGTATGCATTTGCGAATAATACGTCGGGTACAGCAATATCGGTACTTCTTGGTGGAACAAATGTCACGCTTCCAAATAATCAGAATATCGGTCCAGGAATTACTGTGTCTGGTGGAAATACAGTATTTACGGCTGCAAATGCAGGGAATTATTATATTTCATATACAATTAATATTACTGCTTCATTATTAGTAAGTTCACGAATTACAATTAATGGAGCGCCGCTTGCTGGGACTATCAATGCTCCTGCTTTAGCAACCACATCTTTTAGTGCAACAATTATTACGACCCTGGCAGCGGGAAGTGCAATCAGCCTGCAATTGTTTGGATTGTTAGCTGTTGCAACATTATCAACAACTACTCCAGGAGCGGTGTTAACGATTATAAGACTCAGCTAAATAAAACTCTCTTACTCTTTGAAGGTTAGGAGAGTTTATACATATAATAAGAAGTTAACGAAGTAAAGCATAGTTATATAAAAGTCAGAATATTATGATTGTAACGTTGTTCTGACTATAATATAATGAAAACAATCATCATGAATGAACATTCATTTATTTTAACAAGTATTGGAAGGGGGAATGAGAGTGGAAAAACCTTGGTTGCAGAGTTATCCAGAGGAAATTCCAGGGTCGATTTCATATGATATTCAGCCACTTCATGGATATTTAGAGAAAATGGCTTCTCGTTATCCAGAAAAGAAAGCGCTTCATTTTCTGGGTAAAGATGTTACATTTTCAGATTTCCATGACAAGGTAAAGAAATTTGCGAATTACCTTCAAAGGCTTGGTATTGAAAAAGGTGATAGAGTTGCGATTATGTTACCGAATTGTCCACAATCTGTAATTGGTTATTATGGTACTTTGCTTGCGGGTGGTATTGTTGTACAAACGAATCCTCTTTATACAGAAAGAGAGCTTGAGTACCAACTTCATGACTCAGGGGCAAAAGTCATTCTTTGTCTTGATTTAGTGTTTCCGAGAGTTACTAATGTTCAAAGTGCAACAAAGCTTGAGCACATTATCGTAACCCGTATTGCAGATTTTTTACCATTTCCTAAAAATTTACTTTATCCATTTGTACAAAAAAAGCAGGCAAATCTTGTTGTGAATGTGTCGGAAAGCGAAACGATTCATCTTTGGAAATCGGTAGAAAGGGAAAGTAATGCTGATCTTGAAGTTCCATGTGATCCTGAAAATGATCTAGCCCTTTTGCAGTATACAGGGGGAACGACAGGGTTTCCAAAAGGGGTTATGTTAACGCATAAAAACCTCGTTTCGAACACTTTAATGGGAGCGCATTGGTTATATAATTGTAAAGAAGGAGAAGAGGTAATCCTTGGTGTTCTTCCGTTTTTTCATGTGTACGGGATGACAGCTGTAATGAATTTGAGTATTATGCAAGGATATAAAATGGTGCTTATTCCGAAGTTTGATATGAAAATGGTTTTTGAAGCAATTAAGAAACATAAAGTTACACTATTTCCAGGAGCACCAACCATTTATATTGCTCTATTAAATAGTCCTCTTTTAAAAGAATATGATATTTCTTCAATCCAGGCTTGTATTAGTGGTTCTGCACCGCTTCCTGTAGAAGTACAGGAGGAGTTTGAGAGAGTTACAGGTGGTAAATTAGTAGAAGGTTATGGATTAACGGAGTCATCACCAGTTACACATGGGAATTTTTTGTGGGAAAAGCGTGTGCCGGGAAGTATTGGGGTACCGTGGCCAGATACAGAGGCAATCATCAAGTCACTTGAAACAGGAGAGGCATTATCTCCAGGGGAAATTGGGGAAATTGTTGTAAAGGGCCCACAAATTATGAAAGGGTATTGGAATAAGCCAGAAGAAACGGCAGCTGTACTGCAAGATGGCTGGCTCCATACAGGTGATGTAGGATACATGGATGAGGATGGATTTTTTTATGTGAAAGATCGTAAGAAAGATATGATTGTTGCTAGCGGATTTAATGTATATCCTCGTGAAGTGGAAGAGGTATTATATGAATATGAAAAGGTGCAAGAAGTAGTAACAATTGGCGTCCCTGATCCGTATCGAGGAGAAACTGTAAAAGCATTTGTTGTTTTGAAAGAAGGCGCCGAATGCACGGAAGAAGAATTAGATAAGTTTGCACGTAAATATTTAGCAGCATACAAAGTCCCGAAAGTATATGAGTTTAGAAGTGAATTACCGAAAACGACAGTCGGAAAGATTTTACGCCGTGTCCTAATAGATGAAGAGAAGAAAAAGAGTGAGGATGAGCAAACGGGCTAAGGCCCTTTCTTTTTGAAAAAATAGGATTGACACTTTTCTGAATAGTAAGTATTATAAGAATATGAATGACTATTCATTCAGTCATCTTCTTGAAGGGGACAGTAAAGTGAAGAAAAATAGACCGAAATACAATCAAATTATTGATGCAGCAGTTATTGTGATTGCGGAGAATGGATACCATCAAGCGCAAGTTTCTAAAATTGCAAAGCAAGCTGGGGTAGCTGATGGCACGATTTATTTATATTTTAAAAATAAAGAAGATATATTAATATCCTTATTCCAAGAGAAGATGGGAGAATTTGTTGAAACAATTCGTCAAAAAATAGCAGGAATTGAAAGCGCTGTAGCGAAGTTATTCATGTTGGTAGAAACGCACTTCTTGCTGTTGTCACAAAATGATCCTCTTGCTATCGTTACACAATTAGAGCTAAGGCAGTCCAATCAAGACTTGCGCCTTAAAATAAATGAAGTATTAAAAGGCTACTTACAAGTTATGGATGAGATTTTAGAGACAGGCATAAAGCAAGGTGAATTCCAAGCGGACTTAAATGTTCGTGTGGCAAGACAAATGATCTTTGGAACAGTAGATGAAGTTGTGACCAATTGGGTAATGAGCGATCATAAGTATGATCTGGTCGCACTTTCAAAAACGGTACATGGGCTACTTATTGCAGCTTGTGGTTATCGTCAATAATGGGAGGGATCATGTTGAAATTCCTATCTGTAAAAGTTGAAGACCATATCGCGGTGGCAACGTTAAACCACGCGCCAGCGAATGCAATGTCTTCACAAGTTATGCATGATGTTACTGAGTTAATCGATCAAGTGGAAAAGGATGATAACATTCATGTTGTTGTTCTCCATGGTGAAGGACGCTTCTTCTCAGCGGGAGCAGATATTAAAGAATTTACATCTGTTACTGAAGCGAAGCAAGCGACAGAATTAGCGCAGCTTGGACAAGTTACATTTGAGCGCGTTGAAAAATGTTCAAAACCAGTTATTGCGGCAATTCATGGAGCGGCACTTGGCGGCGGCCTTGAGTTTGCTATGTCTTGCCACATGCGCTTCGTAACCGAAAGTGCAAAACTTGGTTTACCTGAATTAACGCTTGGATTAATTCCTGGTTTTGCAGGTACACAGCGCTTACCGCGTTATGTTGGGAAAGCAAAAGCTTGTGAAATGATGTTAACAAGTACACCAATTACTGGTGCAGAAGCATTAAAATGGGGACTTGTTAACGGAGTGTTTTCTGAAGAAACAATTTTAGAAGATACGCTTAAAATTGCAAAACAAATTGCTGGGAAAAGTCCAGCAACAACTCGTGCTGTATTAGAGTTATTGCAAACGACAAAATCGTCTCATTATTACGAAGGTGTACAGCACGAAGCTCAAGTTTTTGGTGAAGTATTTACGAGTGAAGATGGAAGAGAAGGTGTAGCGGCATTTTTAGAAAAGCGTAAACCTTCATTTAGTGGCAGGTAGTTCAATTATTTTTTTGATATAAATTAACAGAATTTTAAAATTGATGTAATCTTTCTGAAAAATAAGGGGGTAAATGGAATGAACATCTACGTACTCATGAAACGAACATTTGATACAGAAGAAAAAATCGTAATTAAAAACGGTGCAATTTACGATGGCGAAGCGGAATTCATCATCAACCCTTACGATGAATATGCGATTGAAGAAGCAATTCAAGTAAGAGATGCACAAGGTGGAGAGGTTACTGTCGTAACAGTTGGCGGGGAAGATAGTGAGAAAGAACTTCGTACTGCACTAGCGATGGGCTGCGATAAAGCGGTATTAATTAATATTGAAGATGATGTTGAAAATGGTGACCAGTTCACCACAGCAAAAGTACTTGCTGAATATTTGAAAGATAAAGAAGTAGATTTAATTTTAGGCGGGAACGTTGCGATTGACGGTGCATCTGGACAAGTTGGTCCACGTGTAGCTGAAGCGTTAAATATTCCATATGTAACGACAATTACAAAGCTTGAAATTGACGGTACAAATGTAAAAATCGAGCGTGATGTTGAAGGGGATACAGAAGTAATTGAAACATCATTACCGGTTTTAGTAACAGCACAACAAGGTTTAAATGAACCGCGTTATCCATCACTTCCAGGTATTATGAAAGCGAAGAAGAAGCCACTAGAAGAAGTAGAATTAGATGATTTAGATTTAGAAGAAGATGATGTGGAAGCAAAAACAAAAACAATTGAAATCTATTTGCCTCCTAAGAAAGATGCAGGAAAAGTGTTACAAGGCGAGCTGCAAGATCAAGTAAAAGAACTTGTATCGTTGCTCCACACAGAAGCGAAAGTAATCTAATAAAATACGAAATTATATATGCAGGAGGGAAAATCTATGGCTCGTAAAGTATTAGTAATGGGTGAAGTTCGTGATGGATCGCTACGTAACGTTTCGTTTGAAGCGGTAGCAGCAGCAAAAACAATTGCAGAAGGCGGTGAAGTAGTAGGTCTTCTAGTTGGAGACAGCGTTGCCTCTTTTGCAAATGAATTGATTCATTACGGTGCAGATCGCGTTGTGACAGTTGAAAATGATAAATTAAAATCATATACATCTGATGGTTACGCACAAGCGTTTTTGGCTGTATATGCTGAAGAAAAGCCAGAAGGTATTGTATTTGGACATACAGCACTTGGTAAAGATTTATCACCAAAATTAGCAGCGAAACTTGAAGCTGGTCTAATTTCTGACGTAACTGCTTTAGAAGTTGAAGGTGGAAATGTTATCTTCACTCGCCCAATTTACTCTGGTAAAGCGTTTGAGAAGAAGATTGTAACAGATGGTATCTTATTTGCGACAGTGCGTCCAAATAACATTGCAACTCTTGAAAAAGACGAGTCTCGCACAGGTGACGTGTCTTCTATTACAGTAGATGTGAAAGATTTACGTACAATCATTCAAGATGTTGTCCGTAAAACTGCAGAAGGTGTTGATCTTTCAGAAGCGAAAGTTATTATCGCTGGCGGACGTGGTGTGAAGAGTGAAGGTGGATTTAAGCCATTAAAAGAGTTAGCTGATGTACTAGGCGGCGCTGTTGGAGCATCTCGTGGTGCTTGTGACGCTGAGTATTGCGATTACTCATTACAAATTGGTCAAACGGGTAAAGTCGTTACGCCAGATTTATACATTGCATGCGGTATTTCTGGTGCGATTCAGCATTTAGCTGGTATGTCTAACTCAAAAATAATCGTTGCAATTAATAAAGATCCAGAAGCAAGTATCTTCAAAGTAGCTGACTATGGTATTGTCGGTGACTTATTCGAAGTCTTACCTCTTTTAACAGAAGAGTTTAAAAAGTTAAAAGTACATTCATGATTTGAGTACCCTTGAGTTCCAAGTGAAGTACCCCTATATATAGAAAAAGGTGAGGGATCCCCTGTCCCTCATCTTTTTAGTATTTCATCCATATTTTTATATAGTATAAAGGAACATTTTTTTGTTACAATACATAACGATACATATTATTCGCCACGTATATAAGTTAATGATATACTCTTGGTAGAATATACTTGAAGGAGGAAATAAAATGGCAATTATAAACGCAAATGACCAAAGCTTCGCAGCTGAAACTAGCGAAGGTGTTGTATTATTAGATTTCTGGGCACCTTGGTGTGGACCTTGTAAAATGATCGCTCCTGTATTAGAGGAAATCGATTCAGAATTAGGCGAAAAAGTAAAAGTAGTAAAAGTAGACGTTGATGAAAACCAAGAAACTGCTCGTCAATTCGAAGTAATGAGCATTCCAGCTCTTTTCGTATTAAAAGACGGTAAAGTGGTTGATCAAGCATTAGGTTACAAACCGAAAGAAGCATTAGTAGAATTAGTTTCTAAACACTTCTAAAATAAAGAAGCTACCATTTGGTAGCTTTTTTTATTTTCTTTTTTACAACCTTTCCGTTACAATAAAAGAACGTATGTTGGGTGTTTTGGCGTAGTATGTTTTTATGTGAAAATAAAAATGATAAGCATGTAGAAATGGAGGGAGACGAGTGCACGAGCATTTAAAAGAGAAGTTAGCAATTTTGCCCGATCAACCTGGTTGTTATTTAATGAAGGATAAGCAGGGAACGGTTATATACGTCGGAAAAGCAAAGGTACTCAAAAATCGTGTGCGCTCGTACTTTACTGGTTCACATGATGGGAAAACACTTCGGCTTGTTGGAGAAATTGTTGATTTTGAATATATCGTAACCTCCTCAAATTTGGAGGCTCTTATTTTAGAGTTAAATTTAATAAAAAAGTATGATCCAAAATATAATATTCAATTAAAAGATGATAAAACATATCCTTTCATTAAAATTACAGCTGAAAAACAGCCGCGCTTACTCATTACGCGTAACGTAAAAAAAGATAAAGGAAAGTATTTTGGCCCTTATCCGAATGCGCAATCAGCTCATGAAACGAAAAAACTATTAGATCGCATGTATCCGCTTCGCAAATGCTCAAACATGCCAGATAAAGTTTGCTTATATTATCATATGGGCCAATGTTTAGCACCTTGTGTGAAAGAAGTGGCGGAAGAACAAAATAAAGAAATTGTGGATGAAATTATTAAGTTTTTAAATGGTGGACATAAAGAAATTCGTTCAGAATTAGAAACAAAGATGTATGAGGCTTCAGAGAAACTAGAATTTGAACGTGCGAAAGAATTGCGAGATCAAATTGCTCATATAGATGCAATTATGGAAAAACAAAAGATGATTATGAGTGACTTAGTGGACCGTGATGTATTTGGATATGCAGTTGATAAAGGATGGATGTGCGTTCAAGTTTTCTTCGTTCGAAAAGGAAAGCTAATTGAACGTGATGTTTCTATGTTTCCAATCTATGATGAACCAGAAGAGGGATTTTTAACGTTTATCGGTCAATTTTATGAAAACAGCAGTCATTTTAAACCGAAAGAAATTGTCGTTCCAGGAAGTATAGACTCAGAATTAGTAGAGCGCTTTTTAGAAGTTGAAGCAACACAGCCGAAACGTGGTAAGAAAAAAGATCTTGTGGAATTAGCAAATAAAAATGCAAAAATTGCACTAGAAGAGAAATTTTACTTAATTGAACGTGATGAAGACCGGACGGTTAAAGCCATTGATAATTTAGGGAAGCAGCTTGGTATTGAAACCCCATATCGTATTGAAGCGTTTGATAACTCGAATATTCAAGGGACAAATCCCGTTTCCGCAATGATTGCTTTTATCGATGGGAAACCAGCAAAGAAAGAATATCGGAAATATAAAATTAAAACGGTTCAAGGTCCTGATGATTACGAATCTATGAGAGAAGTTGTAAGACGCCGTTATACGAGGGCGCTTAAAGAGAATTTACCTTTACCAGATTTAATTATTATTGATGGTGGAAAAGGCCATCTGGCCGCTACAAGTGATGTTCTGGAGAATGAACTCGGATTATATATTCCAATGGCAGGGCTTGTAAAAGATGACAAACATAAAACATCACATTTAATCATTGGAGATCCACCTGAACCTGTGATGCTTGAGAGGAATAGCCAAGAATTTTATTTATTGCAACGCATTCAAGATGAAGTGCATAGATTTGCAATTACATTCCATCGTCAGTTGCACGGGAAATCGGTCATTCAATCAGCATTGGATGATATTCCAGGAATCGGCGATAAACGAAAAAAGGTATTGTTAAAACATTTTGGCTCGTTAAAAAAGATGAAAGAAGCTTCCATAGCTGAATTTGTCGAAGCAGGTATGCCGAAAAATGTTGCAGAGACGATATATACTTATTTAACAGATAAGAAGACGTTGTAGTTTACAACGTCTTCTGTTTTTTGGTATAATTTCTGAAGATTTAAAATAAACTCATTCGAACGAATATACAAAAAAGTCAACTAAACTTATATGTCTAGTTGACTGTAGGTAGATGCTACACTTCAATGAGATCTTTAATATCCCATTTAACAAGAAATGTAATAGAGTCTGAACGTTTCTTTTGTTCTTCGTAGGACTCTGCAACGACGTTTCTTTGTTTTTGAATTTGCTCGGCGATAAATCCAGCTTCTAATTGATAAGATGAATGTCTTTTTTGTTTTTGACGCTCAGTAATAAGTGCACCTTTAAGTTGAAACTGCATTTCACGACGTTTATGTTCAATGATGCTTAAAGTGCCCCAACCAGCTTTTTCGAAAAACTGAATGACTTCTTCAATTGTTTCTAGCGGATATTTTCTCGCAAGGTTTCTACCGGCCCAGTATAAAATACCATCTAAATCGTTACCAATTAAATCAGTTAGTAATTCTTCACGTAGCAATTCATAAGCGAAGGCGTTCAATGAAACATCTTCTAAAGATGTTATATCGATTGTATTTTTGCTCACAATATTCCCCTCTTTCTATAGGGATTATTATAT
>NZ_BOQD01000033.1 GCF_018332515.1 Bacillus hominis
TAACCAAAAGAGAAAGTGTGGGGGAAGACTTGAATTTTCGTGTATATATTTTAGCTATTGCGGCTTTCGTAGTCGGAACGGTTGAGCTAATTATAGGAGGAACGCTTGATTTAGTTGCCAATGATTTAGGTGTGTCGATTAGTGCAGCGGGTCAGCTTATTACAATATTTTCAGTAGTATTTGCTCTATCAGGGCCAGTTTTATTAGCATTAACAGGAAAGTTTGAAAGAAAAAAATTATATGTTGTGGCATTATCAATTTTCTTAATTGGAAATATCGTTTCGGCATTTAGTGTGAATTACGGGATGTTAATGTTCTCGAGAGTAATTTGTGCAGCGAGTGGATCGCTTATTATTGCACTATCGGTAACACTTGCTTCTAGTGTAGTAGAGCCGCATTTTCGTGCGCGTGCGATTGGAATTATTTTTATGGGGATTAGTGGATCACTTGTACTTGGAGTACCGCTTGGTCTTGTGCTCGGAAATGCATACGGATGGCGTGCACCATTTGTACTTATTTCGATTTTAACAGTTATTGCAATTGCTTGTATTTCATTGTTCTTAACGAAAGTACCACCGACATCGGTGTTATCAATAAAAGAACAAATTGCTACGTTAAAAGATAAGAAAATTGTAAGTGCACAGTTAACATCATTTTTATTTTTAACAGGTCATTTAACGTTATACGCATATTTAACGCCGTTTTTAAAAGATGTAATGCATGTTGAAGCAAACTGGATTAGTGTGTTTTACTTCATTTTCGGAATCGCAGCGGTACTTGGAGGCGGCCTTGGGGGCTTGCTTGCGGATAAATGGGGATCGAAGAAAAGTATTATTTCCATTATTATCGTATTTGCATGTGCAATCTTCATGTTGCCATTAATGACATTCTCATTCCCGCTCTTCATTATTATGATGGGATTATGGAGTATGCTGAGCTGGGCGATTTCACCAGCACAGCAAAATTATTTAATTGAAATTGCACCGGAATCAGCTGGTATTCAGCAAGGTTTAAATAACTCTGCACTTCATTTAGGAATTGCACTTGGTTCAACAGTGGGCGGAGTTGTTATTGAAAAATCATCTGTTATATATAACGCTTGGGTAGGCGGCGTTTTTATTATATTGGCACTGCTTTGTGCGATTTTCTCAATTACGAGAGATCGTTCGAATCAGTTTGCGAAAGAAGAATCTATCGTTTGATAGGTTCTTCTTTTTTATTTGTAAAAAAATTGCAGGGGTTAGTAGGGAAATGGAGAAGGGAGTATATAGCGAGGTGATAGCATATGGATTATTCAATTATTGGTTTTATATTCACAGTACTTCCGTTATTTGTGATTGTTTTTGTTTTTAGATGGATTCGTTTCATCTATCAAAACTCTGAGAAACAAGTAGAGCAAAATGAGAAAATTATTGAGCTGTTGATGGAGATAAAGGAACAAAAAAAGCCTTAATATAGCCGCTTTATTTGAGTGTAAACTTTACAAAACGTACACATAAAGAATGACCGTTCTGTATTTACAAATCAAAACCATCGAAAAACAAACTACATAAAATTGAATTAGCGAAAGCATAAAAAAGAGCTGTACCAAAAGAGTATGTAAAACTCCGTTTGGTACAGCTTTTTTTGTATGGAAAATTATATTATCTATTCAAATTGTAGAATCAATTTTGGGAATTGTTAATACCTCAACTTCATTAATAGACTTCTAATTTCCTCATCTTCCATAAAGAGATCATGGTGTTTCTCTGTAATTTTTGCGAGAGCGACGTCATGATAGAAGAACTCCGTAAAGAACTTCACGAAAGGTTGTGACATTGTTTTCATCGCTTGCCATGATTCTTGCTCTACACCAGCAAATAAAATTTCACGATCGTCAACGATGAGTAGTAAGTAACGCTCTAATGCGTTAGGTTCTTCAGTTGGGATTAGAAAATGTATGTTTTCTAAGTCTGTTTCTACTTTACCAACTATGAGGGACTCGATCTGGACCCCTTGGTTTGCTTTTTGTTCTAGTAAAGGAAGATATTCTAAAAGGGTATCATTCCATGCGGAGATGCGTATGGATTCTTTCGCATCTTCTACAAGTTGCCTACTTTGTACTTTAATAGAAGATTGCATTTTCAAACTCCAAACACGGTCATCTGTGAATGATTTTTTAGAAATATTATTTTCAAGTTCTTTAATATTAGATTGGAATTCTGTTGTTAACTTTTCAATTGCTAGTTTGAGTGGTAACGCTGTATATAGCTTTTTCTTCTCTGAAACAGAATCCATTACCATTCCTTTATCAATGAGTCGTGCTAACACTTCATATATTTTTGCTTTTGGAACACCGGAATGTTTAACGATAGTTGTTGCATCTAATGGTTCATTGCTTGATACGACAACTTCGTAAGCTTGGCTTTCATATTGTGAGAAACCGAATTTTTGTAACATAGTTCCCTCCGAACGAATGAGATTATATGTTAAGGATAATGAACTATTTGTTTTTACACAAGTGTTGAGATAATAAGTAAGTTGATTGAAAGGAGAATAAATTTCAAGTTTTTAAACTATAAAGATTGAGCTTTCTAATTTATCTATTATACTTAATATATTGATTAATACAATCGAATTTCATCGAGAAGGGGATGCTTGAGGGAAGATGTTAAGAAGTTTACGTTTAAAAATTGCAGTAGTATTTTCAGTGCTTATTTCTATGATGTTTGTAATATTAGGTACAGCTGTGTATCAAGTGCAAAAAGAGAAAGAAACGCACTCCTTAGACCAGTATTCTCGAAATACGATGGATCTTGTGACAGAGCAGTTAACTGCATTTATGCAGCGAATTGAAGAAGATATGGGGCATTATGGAACTCATGATGATATTCAAAATATGCTACAAGATGGAGTTACTCCAGAAGAGGAGAGTTTTATTTTAAAGGAATTTTCAAGGTTTAAAAAGAATCATCCTGATATTTTAGATGTATACATTGGGACGAAAGATAAAAAAACGTTGAGTGCAAATCTTGCTGAAGGAGGCAAAGTACCGGAAGGATATGATCCAACAAGTCGTCCTTGGTATAAAGCGTCAGAAGCAGATACAAAATCGATTATTTGGGGACAACCACAATATGAAATCGCGACAGGTAAGTTAAGTATTGGAGTTTCAAAATCCATTGTCGGACAAGATGGTTCTGTGTTAGGTGTTGTTGCAATGGATGTATCACTAGGAACGATTCAAAAGCTACTCCATAATATTCAATATAATAATGGCGGAGAAATGTTTATTGTAAATGATAAAAATATTGCCATTGTATATCCAGAGAAAGTAGGAAAAGATGTTTCAAAAGAACCACTTGTAAAAAGTTTAAATAAAGATGAAACGAAATTTGCGGTGACGACATTGGATGGGAAAGATGTAGTAGCCTATAGTCAAGTGTTTGATAAGATGAAGTGGAAAATTGGGATTGTATATCCGAAAGAGTCAATTGATAACTTACTCGTAGAAACAAGAAATACAGTTATTATAATGGCATGTATAAGTTTATTAATTGGAATATTAGCTTCATATTTATTCTCAAGAAGATTAGCAAAACCGTTACAATTATTAACGAATCACGTTCAAAAAGTAGCGGAAGGTGATTTAACGTTGCAAATGAAAGTGACAAGTAAAGATGAGGTTGGTACGCTTACGACCCACTTTAATCATATGGTTGAGCAAATGAATGAAATGGTAAGTAAAATTAAAAATAGTGTATCGACAGTACAGCAATCGACTCACAATCTGCATTATTTAACGAATGAAACTGTAGCAGCTAGTAGAGAAGTTTCAGGTGCAATGGATGATGTGAGCGGAGGCGCGTCTACTCTTGCTAATAGTGTAGATGAGGTTTCAGAGCAACTTGAAAATATGGCGCAGTCAATGGAAGAAATGAATAGTTCCGTTGGTGAAATAAAGGGAGTGACTGGCAAGGCGGAAGAAGCATCTAAGCAAGGATTAAATACGATGCGGAATTTAGTTCGTACAAGAGAACAATCATCTTCTATCGTTGTTCATACGGAAGAAGCATCCGGTAAGTTAGAGCAAAGAGTTGGATCAATTCAAAATGTTGTAGAGCTTATAAAAGGTATTTCGGATCAAACGAATTTACTGGCTTTAAACGCTTCGATTGAAGCAGCACGTGCAGGTGAGCAAGGTAAGGGCTTTGCTGTTGTTGCGGAAGAGGTTCGCAAATTAGCGGAACAATCAAAAATGGCAACAGGAGAAATTGCAACGATGATTGGAGATGTACAATTAGAAGTAAAGCGAGTTGTAGAAGTTGTAAGTAAATTGAAAGATATTGCGGATATACAAAATAAAGTTACGACAGAGGCAGAGGCTGAATTCCGTACAATTATGTCAGTTGTAAATACTATTAGTACTTCAGTTGAAAAAATTGTAGAAGAGGTAAATAATATAGGTCACGAGCAAGGGGAAATTACAGAGGTAATGAACACGATTGCTGGTACAAGTCAAGAAAGTGCAGCTGTTTCTGAAGAGGTGAATGCAGCGACTGAGTCACAGGTTAATCATTTAGAAAAGGTAGCTCATACGATGGAAAATTTGACAGAGAATATGCGGGACTTAGAAAGATTGGTTGAGCAGTTTAAAGTAGAAGGATAACAAATTATTAAAATGATAAAGATTTTGGTAAAATAGACAATGGATATATAAGAAGCGATTATAGGAGGTAAGTTACTATGGCAATTGTTGATGTATCGATTATTCCAGTAGGAACAGGTAATCCGAGTGTTAGTGAATATGTAGCAGAAGTACAAAAGGTGCTAGAGAAAAATGCAGATCGCGTGAAGTATCAATTAACACCGATGAATACAGTTATCGAAGGAGATCTTCCTGTTATTTTAGAAGTCATTCAACAAATGCATGAAGTTCCATATACGAAGGGTGCACAGCGCGTTGCGACAACCATTCGTATCGATGATCGTCGTGATAAAGTAAGCACAATGGAGAAGAAATTAAACTCTGTTCGATCAAAATTATAAGAAAAAGCAGCGATCTTCGCTGCTTTTTTCATATTGGAGGTAAATAGGATGAGTGAAAAGTTTAACGAACAGTTTGACGGATTACTAGAGAAATATACGGAGCTATTACTGGGAGAGAGCAATGAAGAGCGAAAAGAACAGGTGCAGAAGTGGGCACTGTATTCTTACATAGCGAAGACGATGCCAGCTTTAGTGAAGCATTGGAATGAGACGTATCCCGATGCAAAAGAAGAGATGGTACAGTTAATTACGGATATTAAAAAGTTGAATGAAGAGAAGCGAAATGAGCAGTGAGAAAAATTGAGGTAAATGTTACCTCAATTTTTCTTTATTAATATCCTCATATAATTCATATGGAATATAAAGGGTTTTATAGGCATGTCGAATATTTTCGGCATGCTCATTTTTTCCCTAGTAAACTCCTTTTTTCTAAATGTCGAAAAATATTTTCTTCATATTTACAAGCGAGAATATAGGGTTTTAAATGTTTTGATAGTATTTTATAAATTATCTAAATAATTATTTGTATCAAATAATTTTAAACAGTGATATAATTTTGAAGAGGGGTAAAAAACAGATAAAGTATAGTCTTAGGGGTGAATTACATGGAACAATTAATGCGAAATTCGTTTCTTTTCTTGTCTAAAAATAAAGCGCTAACAAAACTGGCTAAAAAGTACGGTTTACGCTTTGGCGCGGGTCGCTTCGTCGCAGGGGAGACGATTGAATTAGCGACAGCTGCAATTAAAGCATTAAATAAGCAAGGTCTTTGTGTAACAATCGATTATTTAGGTGAATTCGTTGATAATGAAGCGGAAGCAAATGAAATGGCTACCCAATCGATTGAAGCGATCCGTGCAATTGGAAGAGAAGGTCTTGATTCACAACTTTCTTTAAAGATGACTTCTATGGGATTAGATATCTCTGACGAAATCGTAATGAACAATATGCGCCGTATTTTAGAAGCTGCAAAAGAAAATGGTGTGTTTGTTACAATTGATATGGAAGACTATACACGCTGCGGGAAAACAATTGATATCTTTAAACAATTAAAATCTGAATACGATAATATTGGTACTGTTATTCAAGCTTACCTATATCGTACAGAAAAGGATATGGAAGACTTAAACGCTTATAATCCTAATTTACGTCTTGTAAAAGGGGCTTATAAAGAACCTGAAGAGGTAGCGTTCCCGGATAAGAAAGATGTAGATGATAACTATAAAAAAATTATTAAAATGCACTTATTAAATGGAAATTATACTGCAATTGCTTCACATGACGAAGCGATTATTGAATATACGAAAAAACTTGCCGAAGAACACAACATTCCGAGGGATCAATTTGAATTCCAAATGTTATTTGGTATTCGTAATGAGCGTCAACTTGAGCTAGTAAAAGAAGGTTACAAAATGCGTGTTTACGTGCCTTATGGAAACGACTGGTATGGCTATTTTATGCGTCGTCTAGCAGAGCGTCCAGCAAACGTTGCGTTCGTATTAAAAGGTATGATCAAAAAATAACCAAGGAGACTATACTCCTTGGTTATTTTAATTGCTGAAATGCGTAATGTGCCATTTTCTTCGTATCAGGATATAGCTGC
Organism: Bacillus hominis; assembly: GCF_018332515.1. Taxonomy (GTDB): domain Bacteria; phylum Bacillota; class Bacilli; order Bacillales; family Bacillaceae_G; genus Bacillus_A; species Bacillus_A hominis. Next base: position 6,632 of record NZ_BOQD01000033.1, read on the forward strand.
GTACGAGTAGAAGATAACACGACGTTAATGACGCGTTTACCGTCTTTTTCATCCACTGTTACGACCGTGTAATTTCCGAGTGCTGATAAACCGCTTTTACTTCCAATCGCATATGGATCGTCATATAGTTCTTCGCGTCCATAGTTTGCAATTTTTGGAGAGCGCTCTGAAGTATGTAGAGTAGTACGTGTTGAATTCATATAATCTAAAACAATTGGATACTTTAATGCTTCTTTCGTAATAATAGCAATGTCATAAGGTGATACTTTATTTCCAAGTGCATCAGCACCACTTGCGTTTTTGAAAGTCGCATGCTTTGTACCAAGTTCCTTCGCTCTCGCATTCATCATTTTCACAAATTCATTTTTTGATCCTGCGATATGTTCTGCAATTGATTCAGCAATTGGGTCTGCACTAATAATAAGCATAAGTTTTAATGCCTCATCACGCTTTAATTTTTCACCAGCACGAAGCTTAATTTTCGCACTTTGGCTTTCTGTTTTAATCGCGTTTTCTGTAATAGTAATTTCTTCATCTTCTTTTACATTCTCTAGTAAGAGAAGAGTTGTCATCATTTTAGCTATACTAGCCGGATAAGCGCGTTCATCTTCCCGTTTTCCATACAAAATTTTCCCTGTGTCTGCATCGATTGTAATCCCGTATTGCCCAGTAATGTTAGGCTGATCCGCTCTTACAACTTGTTGCCTTTGCGCATAAGAGAAGAAAATCATCCCCGTAAATAGTGTGGCAATCATTACAATCATAATTATTGTTCGTTTCATCGTCGTTCCCTCTTTTGTTTTCCATATGTACAAATAAATTGGGCAGAAAAAGTAGCCATTAATCATTATGCCACGTTCTCTGCCCAAAAATATAGCGTTATTTTTCGCCCATATTATGCTTTTTATACTGTTGGTTATTACCTTGACGCCCTTTTTCAACACCTTGATTATGCGGACCTGCATTTCCAGTTACGCTTGCTGCGCTAATTCCAGCTTTTGAAGGGTTCTTCTTAAGTTTTGCCATATTTATTCCTCCAGTTTCGTCAGATTATAAAAAGGGAAAGTGCATTTTAATGAAGAAAATACACATGTATAGCATAGCCAAATGAAAGAAATATATTTATTTCAGAAAATTTTATCAATAAATATATTGCGAAAATTCAAACTGTATCATATATTTATTAGTAGAGGCTCACTCATTGATTGCGACTTATGTCGAAAAATTGAATGAGCATTCATTCAAGAATAGGGGGAGAAATGGATGTTCCAAATTAAAAAGGCTGCTGTTCTAGGTTCAGGCGTAATGGGTTCAGGGATTGCGGCACACTTAGCTAATATTGGTATTCCGACATTATTGCTTGATATTGTACCACCGGCGCTTACGAAAGAAGAAGAAGCGAAGGGACTTACATTAGAACATAAAAGTGTGAGAAATCGTTTTAGTAACACGGCTTTGCAAAAACTAGTAAAGCAAAAACCAGCTCCTCTGACAGTGAAAGGTAATCTAGCGCTGATTGAAGCAGGTAACTTTGAAGATGATCTTGAGCGTCTTGCTGATGTAGATTGGATTATTGAAGTAGTAGTTGAAAACTTAGATATAAAGAAGAAACTATTTGAAAAAGTAGATGCTGTTCGTAAACCAGGCTCAATTGTGAGCTCAAATACATCAGGAATTTCCGTTGAAAAAATGGCAGAAGGTCGTTCAGACGACTTCCAGAAACACTTCTTAGGCACACACTTTTTTAACCCACCACGATATTTAAAACTTCTAGAGGTAATACCGACGAAAGAAACTGATCCACAAGTATTAAGCTTCATGAAACTATTTGGCGAAGACGTTCTTGGGAAAGGCGTTGTTATCGCAAAAGATACACCAAACTTTATTGGAAACCGCATTGGTACGTACGGCTTGCTTGTAACGCTTCAAGAAATGATTAAGCGTGGCTATAGCATTGGGGAAGTTGATTCTGTAACAGGCCCACTTATTGGTCGTCCAAAGAGCGCGACGTTCCGCACATTAGATGTTGTCGGTTTAGATACATTCGTACACGTTGCAAATAACGTATATGAAAATGTACAAGAAGAAGAGCGTGATGTATTTAAAGTACCTGCTTTCATGCATGACATGCTTGATAAAAAATGGCTTGGAAGTAAAACAGGTCAAGGCTTCTTCTTAAAACAAGGAAAAGAAATTTTAGAATTAAATCCAGAAACGATGGAATATGGAGCGCGTAAAAAATTAAAAGCTGCATCTATCGAATTAAGTAAACAAGAAAAAGGTTTATCGAATAAATTGAAAGCGCTTGTATACGCGAAAGACCGCGCAGGAGAGTTGTTATGGAACATCATTACACCAACTCTTTTATACTCTGCAAAACTTCATAAAGAAATTGCTGACGATATCGTTGCAATTGACCAAGCGATGAAGTGGGGCTTCGGCTGGGAGCAAGGACCATTTGAAGTTTGGGATGCAATCGGCGTTGAAAAATCTGTTCAAAAGATGGAAGAAAACGGCGCAGTTGTTCCTACTTGGGTGAAAGAAATGTTAGAGAAAGGTTTCACTACTTTCTATAAACATGATAATGGCGATAGCTACTATTACGATAATGGTGAATATAAGCTAATCGAACGTAACAAAAAAGCAATTTCTCTTAAGCAATTAAAAGCGAAAAATGGCGTATTAAAGAAAAATAGCGGAGCAAGCTTAATTGATTTAGGTGACGGTATTCTTTGCTTAGAATTCCATTCGAAGAGCAATGCAATCGGTATGGATATTACGCAAATGATTAATTACGCTGTTGATGAAGTAGAGAAAAATTATAAAGGTCTTGTTATTGGTAACCAATCGAAGAACTTCTGCGTTGGTGCGAATCTTGCAATGATCTTAATGGAAGCACAAGACGACAACTACTTTGAAATTGAGTGGGTTGTGAAAAACTTCCAAGATGCAATGACGAAAATTAAGTACTCTTCTAAGCCAGTTGTAGCAGCACCATATGGTATGACGCTTGGCGGAGGTACAGAAGTTTGCTTACCAGCTGCTAGCATTCAAGCTTCTAGCGAAACGTATATGGGCTTAGTAGAAGTTGGTGTTGGCTTAATCCCTGGCGGAGGCGGTAATAAAGAGCTATACATTAAACACTTAAATAAAATGCCAAACGGTGTAGAATTTGATCTGCAAAAAGTTGCGAATAAAGTATTCGAATCTGTAGCGATGGCGAAAGTTTCTACATCAGCGCAAGAAGCTGTCTCTAACAACTTCTTAGGCGATAAAGACGGTATTAGTGTGAATGGTGACCACTTACTATATGATGCGAAACAAAAAGCACTTACTTTATATGAAGCAGGTTATAAAGCACCGATTCGTAAAAAGATACCAGTTGTCGGTGAAACAGGGTATGCAACGCTTGTACTTGGTGCAGAAGCAATGCATTTATCTGGTTACATTTCTGAACATGATCTTCACATTGCGAAGAAACTTGCATATGTCATTGCGGGCGGAAAAGTACCGTACGGAACAGAAGTTGACGAGCAATATTTATTAGATGTAGAACGTGAAGCATTTATTAGCTTAGTAAGTGAGATGAAATCACAAGCAAGAATGCAGCACATGCTTGTAAAAGGAAAGCCATTACGTAACTAATAACGAGGGGAGATATCGTTCATGAGAGAAGCTGTCATTGTTGCGGGAGCAAGAACACCAATTGGAAAAGCAAAGAGGGGTTCATTAAAAACAGTTCGTCCTGACGATCTAGGGGCGTTAGTAGTAAAAGAAACGTTAAAGCGTGCGAATTATGAAGGACCAATCGATGATTTAATTTTCGGTTGTGCGATGCCAGAAGCAGAACAAGGTTTAAACATGGCTCGTAATATCGGCGGGCTAGCAGGACTTTCTTACGATGTTCCAGCTATTACGATTAACCGTTACTGTTCTTCTGGTTTACAAAGTATTGCTTACGGAGCAGAGCGCATTATGCTTGGACACTCTGAAGCTGTACTATCAGGCGGAGCGGAATCAATGAGCTTAGTTCCAATGATGGGACACGTTGTTCGTCCGAATAGTCGCTTAGTAGAAGCGGCTCCAGAATATTATATGGGCATGGGACATACAGCAGAGCAAGTTGCTGTGAAATATGGAATTTCTCGTGAAGAGCAAGATGCATTTGCAGTAAGAAGTCATCAACGTGCTGCGAAAGCATTAGCGGCAGGGAACTTTGCTGATGAAACAGTATCTGTAGATGTGACGTTACGTACTGTTGGATCAAACAACAAACTGCAAGAAGAAACAATCATTTTCGCACAAGACGAAGGTGTAAGAGCAGAGACGACGCTAGACATTTTAGGTAAATTACGTCCAGCATTTAACGTTCGCGGTTCTGTAACGGCTGGTAACTCTTCACAAATGAGTGACGGTGCAGCATCTGTACTATTAATGGATCGTGAAAAAGCAGTGAGCGATGGCATGAAGCCACTTGCGAAATTCCGTTCATTTGCAGTAGCTGGCGTACCACCAGAAGTAATGGGAATCGGCCCAATCGCTGCAATTCCAAAAGCGTTAAAATTAGCTGGTTTAGAGCTATCTGATATTGGTCTATTCGAGTTAAATGAAGCATTCGCTTCTCAATCTATCCAAGTTATTCGTGAGCTTGGTTTAGATGAAGAAAAAGTAAACGTAAACGGCGGTGCAATCGCACTTGGGCATCCACTTGGCTGTACAGGAGCAAAACTAACACTATCCCTTATTCACGAAATGAAACGCCGCAACCAACAATTCGGTATCGTAACAATGTGTATCGGCGGCGGAATGGGAGCAGCGGGAGTATTTGAATTACTATAAAAAAAGTGTAAGCGGCTCGCTCAGAATGTGAGGGGGATGGAGCTTCAGACGTAGAGGCGCTCTTTGCCTCGCAGGAAGAAGCGAAGCCACCGAACATTCTAGCCGCTGGAACTGGATTATAAAAAAAGTGTAAGCGGCTCGCTCAGAACGAGACGACGCTAATGCAAAGAATGGAAGCAACAAAGGTTTATAAAAAATAAACGGGAGAGCCAGCTATCTCAAAATGAGAGAAGAGGCTCATGAAAATATGAAGGAGGAAATTTTCATGGAAAAAACAGTAGGAAGTGCGGTTAAAGGCGGTAGCTTTTTAGTTGATGAGATTACGATTGATCAAGTGTTTACGCCAGAAGATTTTTCATCTGAGCATAAAATGATTGCAAAAACGACAGAGGAATTTATCGTAAATGAAGTTCTTCCAGAGCTTGAATATTTAGAGCAACACGAGTTTGATCGTTCTGTTCGTCTTTTAAAAGAAGCTGGTGAACTTGGTTTACTAGGCGCTGACGTACCAGAAGAGTACGGCGGAATTGGCCTTGATAAAGTAAGTTCAGCGTTAATCGCAGAGAAATTCTCTCGTGCTGGTGGCTTTGCAATTACTCACGGTGCTCACGTAGGTATCGGATCGTTACCGATCGTATTATTCGGTAACGAAGAGCAAAAGAAAAAATATTTACCATTACTTGCGACTGGTGAAAAATTAGCTGCATACGCATTAACAGAGCCAGGTTCAGGATCTGACGCATTAGGTGCGAAAACAACTGCACGTTTAAATGCAGAAGGTACACATTACGTATTAAACGGTGAAAAACAATGGATTACAAACTCTGCATTCGCTGACGTATTTGTTGTATACGCAAAAATAGATGGTGAGCACTTCTCAGCATTTATCGTAGAGAAAGAATACGCTGGTGTATCTACAGGCCCTGAAGAGAAGAAAATGGGTATTAAATGTTCATCAACTCGTACGTTAATTTTAGAAGATGCATTAGTACCGAAAGAAAATCTACTTGGTGAAATCGGTAAAGGTCATATTATCGCATTCAACATTTTAAATATCGGTCGTTATAAATTAGGTGTTGGTACAGTTGGATCTGCGAAACGTGCGGTAGAAATTTCAGCACAATATGCAAACCAACGTCAACAGTTCAAACAACCAATCGCTCGCTTCCCATTAATTCAGGAAAAACTTGCGAATATGGCAGCGAAAACATATGCAGCTGAAAGCTCTGTATATCGTACAGTAGGTTTATTCGAAAGCCGCATGAGCACATTATCTGAAGAAGAAGTGAAAGACGGTAAAGCAGTAGCAGCTTCTATCGCTGAATATGCAATCGAGTGCTCTTTAAATAAAGTATTCGGTTCTGAAGTACTAGACTATACAGTAGATGAAGGCGTTCAAATTCACGGTGGTTACGGATTTATGGCAGAGTACGAGATTGAAAGAATGTACCGCGATTCTCGTATTAACCGTATTTTCGAAGGGACGAACGAAATTAACCGCCTAATCGTACCAGGTACGTTCTTACGTAAAGCGATGAAAGGTGAATTACCTCTTCTTCAAAAAGCACAAAAATTACAAGAAGAGTTAATGATGATGATGCCAGAAGAAGTAGGCGATGAGCCATTAGCACTTCAAAAGTATTTAGTAACTAATGCTAAGAAAATCGGCTTAATGGTAGCTGGATTAGCGGCTCAAAAATACGGTAAAGCATTAGATAAAGAGCAAGAAATTCTTGTGAATATCGCTGACATCGTAAGTAACCTATACGCAATGGAATCAGCTGTTCTTCGTACAGAAAAAGCAATTAAAACAACTGGTCTTGAAAAGAATAAACAAAAAGTGCTATACACTGAAGTATTCTGCCAAGAAGCATTCAACGAAATCGAAGCAGATGCGAAAGAAACACTTATCGCAGTTGAAAACGGCGACATGCTGCGCATGATGTTATCATCATTACGTAAATTAACTCGCCACACACCACTTAACGTAATTCCGAAGAAACGTGAAATTGCTGCGAAAATTTTAGAAGACGAGCGTTATACAGTTTAATACCTTTAAAGAACAGTAGTCGTTTATACGACTACTGTTCTTTTTTTTGAAAAAAGGAAATTTTTAGTGACATAAAACTAATGCCATTAGTATAATAAAACTAATAGCATTAGTTTTATTCGGAAAGGGAGATGGAAATATGAGAATGATACATGAAAAAACGGTATATCAATTGTCATTTTTACCAAGAGTGTTTCCTGTGAATTGTTACTTTGTGGAGGAAGAAGATGGTTTAACTTTAATTGATGCGGCTCTGCCATATAGCGCAAAAGGTATTTTACAGGCGGCTAAGAAAATAGGGAAACCAATTACTAAGATTGTATTAACACATGCGCATGATGATCACATCGGTGCACTAGACGAATTAAAGGAAGTACTTCCTGATGTCCCAGTCTATATTTCTAAGCGGGACGCAAAGCTGTTAGAGGGAGATACGTCGTTACAAAAGGATGAACCAAATATACCAATAAAAGGCGGTGTACCTAAAAAGGTAAAAACGATACCTGATGTTTTATTGGAAGATGGCGACCGTATTGGATCGCTTCTTGCGATTATGACACCGGGACATACGCCAGGATCCATGTCGTTTCTTGATGTACGAAATAAAGCTCTTATTGTCGGGGATGCCTTCCAAACAAGAGGAGGTATGGCTGTTTCGGGACAAATGAAATTTTGGTTTCCGTTTCCTGCGATGGCAACGTGGAGTAAAGAAGTAGCATTACAAAGTGCAGAGAAGCTAAGAGGATATGAGCCTTCTTTGCTTGCGACAGGACATGGAAAAATGATAAAAGATCCAGGCGCTGCTATAGAGCTTGCTATTAAGGAAGCTAAGCGAAATGTAGAAAGCATGAAAGAGGGTTAATTTATGTCACCGAGAATCGGACTTACATTACAGAAAATTGTAGACACAGCGGCAGAAATCGCAGATACAAATGGGATACAAGAAGTAACATTATCGTCATTAGCACAAAGGTTGGGGATACGTTCGCCCTCTCTATATAATCATGTGAAAGGGTTACAAGATGTCCGGAAAAACCTTGGTATTTACGGAATAAAACAGCTGCATAACAGACTGGAAGAGGCGGCCTCGGGTAAAAGCGTGGATGAAGCAATTTATACATTAGGAGAAGCGTACGTAGCGTTTGTCCGAAAACATCCTGGATTGTATGAAGCAACTTTTTTACGAGATGAAGAAGTAAGAAAAGCAGGGGACGGAATTGTAGAGCTTTGTCTTCGGATTTTACAACAATACGGCTTAGAAGGAGAGAATGCACTTCATGCGACACGCGGATTCAGAAGTATTTGTCATGGATTTGCGTCGATTGAACAGCAGGGGGGATTTGGTTTGCCGCTGGATTTAGATACAAGTTTACATGTATTACTGGAAACGTTTATTAAAGGATTACATGTAATGAGAGAATAAAGAAGAAGCGAGAAAACATGAATTTTTTGCTGTTCATGCTTTTTTACAGTAAGTTACGGTTTGCTGGAGGTACAATTAAAAAAGGATGTGAAGTGAAATGTTTGCAGGACATTTTGGCTTAGCTGCAGTAGTGAAAGCAAAGTCACCCAAAATACCACTTTGGGCTCTCATGTTAAGTACACAACTATTGGATGTCATCTTTGTACCGCTTTATGTTTTAGGAGTAGAGAGAATTGAGCCTATTAATAGTAATGGTTATGGTGAAGCGGTGATTCATGCGGATTATTCACACTCTTTAATAGGAGCGCTGTGTATTGCCTTTTTTGCAGGAGTAGTGGGTATGAGGTTTTGGGGTAGGCGGGCTGGCTTTGTTATGGGAGCTGTAGTTTTTAGTCATTGGATTCTTGATTTACTTGTGCATCGTGCTGATTTGCCGTTACTTCCAGGAAATTTCGGAGACTTACCTATGCTTGGTTTTGGGTTGTGGCGATTTCCGGCTATTAGTATTACATTGGAATGTATTCTTATTGCGGTAGGTGGTATATTATACTTCCGATTTGTTGTTTCAAGTGTAGATCAACAAAATATAGCAAGAGTAGCCGGCGGAGGGGTAATTGTATTATTGATTCTTTCATTAATTATAGATATTGCGGCTTGAATATGAATAAGAGGAAACCTTAGAAACGATTCTAAGGTTTTTTAGTGCATATAATCCCAAAAGAACAGAATACTAAATCTTGAATGAACAAAGAAAGGTAGGAGTATTCTATGCAAAATTTAACAGAGCTTGAAGTAGAAAACTTACGTCATTTAATTGGTGGACACGCAACGATTATTAACAAATTGGACCAGTATGCACAGGCATGTACAGATCCACAACTAAAACAAATGCTACAAAAGGATGCGCAAGATGCACGAAATACGAAACAACAATTAATGACTTTCCTAGGATAGGAGGAAGCAAAAGATGAATGAAAAAGATATGGTAAATGATTATTTAGCGGGATTAAATGCAAGTTTAACAAGTTATGCAAATTATATTTCTCAGTCTGATAATGAACAATTACATCAAACATTAATTCAAATTCGTAATCAAGATGAAGCGCGTCAACGTAATATGTATGAATACGCAAAGCAAAAAAGTTATTATAAACCAGCAGCGCCTGCGAATCCGATGATTGTAGAGCAATTGAAAAGTCAATTAAGTGCGGAATAATAGGATGAAAAAAACGAGCGAATGAAGTCGCTCGTTTTTTTTGTTTTGTCCCGCTATTTGCCTGGCTGCCCGTAAAAGCCCGATTGGTGAGGGCTAATAATCAGTGGGAGATGAACAAAACTCCCACTGATTAAAGTTTCACTTTGTACATGTCAATAAATACATAAGAAATATTTTTCCAGTTGTAACAAATATGACGAAAATTAAATATAACAATTCACAGAAAGGACAAAAGTTTGTTCAATTTTTCACAAAGTATCCATGGTTTCTATTGTGGAAATCTCTATAATTAGGAGTGTAAAGAGCAAAAGAAATAGATTACATAATCAACTAGGAGAGATTGCTATGAATAGAAACACAAGAAAAATTGCAATTATCGGTACTGGATTAGTGGGATCAAGCTGCGCGTATTCTATTGTAAACCAAGGAATTTGCGAAGAGCTATTGTTAATTGATATAAATCATGAACGTGCAGTTGGAGAAGCGATGGATTTATCGCATTGCATTAACTTTACAAATACAAGAACAAAAGTGTATGCAGGAAACTATGAAGACTGCAAGGATATGGATATTGTCATTATTACAGCAGGGCCAGCACCGAAGCCTGGACAAAGTCGTTTAGATACTTTAGGAGCAAGTGCAAAAATTATGGAAAGCATTGTTAGCGGCGTAATGGAAAGTGGATTTGACGGTATTTTCTTAATCGCATCGAACCCCGTTGACATTATTACATATCAAGTTTGGAAATTATCTGGTTTACCAAGAAATCGTGTACTTGGTACTGGTACATCACTAGATTCTTCTCGCTTAAGAACGATTTTATCTGAGATGTTAGAGGTAGATCCTCGTAGTATTCATGGATATTCATTAGGAGAACATGGTGATTCTCAAATGGTTGCTTGGTCTCACGTAACGGTTGGTGGAAAGCCCATTCTACAAATTTTAGAGGAACAAAAAGAACGTTTAGGTGAAATAGATTTAGATGAAATTGTTGAGAAGACTGCAAAAGCTGGATGGGAAATTTATAAGCGTAAAGGAACTACTTATTATGGAATTGGAAATTCTCTGGCATATATCGCTCGCTCAATTTTCAATGATGATCACCGTGTTATCGCTGTTTCATCCATTTTAGATGGTGAGTATGGCGAATACGATATTTGTACAGGAGTACCAGCAATTATTACTAGAGACGGTGTAAGAGAAGTTGTAGAACTAAACTTATCAGAAGATGAAGAAAGCCGCTTTGCAAAATCAAACGATGTTTTACGCGATTATATGAAAACAATTGGTGACTAAATTATAGGAGAAGGTGAAACAAATGAAGGAATATATAATGTCTCGTGTGTTTAAAGCTTCTGCAGGAATCGCACAGGGTATTTTCGTATCCCTTGGAATTGGTTTATTGATCGAAAATATAGGAAGAATTGTTGATATCCCATTACTTATTACAATCGGAGTTGTTGCAAAATCACTTATGGCACCAGCAATTGGAGCCGGAATTGCTTTTATGCTCGGTGCAAACGGACTCGTAATTTTCTCAGCGATGGTAGCCGGAGCAATTGGAGCTGGTTCAATTTCAATTACTGAAGCTGGTCTCATCATTAAAACAGGTGAACCAATCGGTGCATTATTAACAGCGACTTTAGCAGTTTATATTGGTAAACGATTAAGTGGAAAAACTGCTTTAGATATGATGCTCGTTCCATTTGCAGCAATACTCGGTTCTGGTTTAGTCGGTATTTGGTTAGCTCAAAATATTAGCCCAGTTTTAAATACAGTTGGAGCATTCATTAAAGATAGTTCAGCTGGTAGCCCATTTATCGCTTCTGTCGTGATTGCTGTAGTTTGGGGACTGTTACTTATCTCCCCAGCTTCATCAGCTGCGTTAGCGATAGCGCTTAGCTTAGATGGTGTTGCAGGAGGTGCAGCACTTGCAGGATGTGTTGCTCAGTTTATCGGATTCTCTGTCATCTCAGCGAAAGAAAATAATTTAGGCGGCATATTAGCTCAGGCCCTTTGTACTCCGAAAGTACAGTTGCCGAACATTACTAAAAATCCAATGATTCTCGTCCCAACTGTCGTCGCCAGCGCTATAGTCGGCCCAGTATCAGCATTAATTTTCCACCTGGAAGCAGGGAAAGAAATTGCAGGTCTTGGATTAAGTTCTCTTATCGCACCAATTAATTTAATTTCCAGCCAAGGATGGGAAGTTGTCCCAGCGATGATAATCACTTATGTCATCATTCCAGTAGCTGTTTCTTATATACTTTACATTGCTCTAAAAAAATCAGGTCGTATTCATTCTGGTGATATGACTGTACCGCAATCTTAATTTGAAAATCTCCTTAATAATAGATAAAAGCAGACTGAAGAAGCCACAGTCTGCTTTTTTGTTACGTTACATTTTATGGTTTTGTTTTACTGGAACTTTTATTGGTTCTTTTGCTAACAATAGCTGAACACCGAAGTATAATATGCTTGCAAGCGTCATTCCAGAAATGGCATCTACAAATGCGTGTTGCTTCGTAAATAGCGTTGATAAAATGATAAGTGTACCGAAGAAAGTAAGAATGTAGTATTCAAAAGCATGTTGTTCTCTACGTTTAAAGGCAGCTAACATAATCACAAATGTAGTAAGGACGTGAATGCTAGGAAAACAGTTTACTGGTTGATCGATACTATAAATATAGCGGACTAGTTCGGAAAATACGTCTGTTCCAACGACGGTTGGACGAGGTACAGTTGTTTGCCAAAAATAATAAACAGAAAAGCAAGCAAGCTTACCAAGAACTACACTGCTTAAAGTAACGTAATATTGCTTTCGATCAGCAAAACAATAATAAATAAGTGCGCCGTATAAGTATGGGAACCAAAGTAAATAAGGAATAATAAATGCTTTTACAAATGGAATCCAATCATCTACTACTGTTGTGACGTTCACTGCGTGGACAGTCGATTTATTTAATACATCGTAAAGGGGACTTACGAGTACGAGTAGAAATATATAACTTAACGGAAGAAAAGATGAAAGTTTAAATTTCTTCATGACAATCTCCTATGTTTTTTAGTAATGTAAGTAAATTCAATTGATTATAATATAGAAACACGAATGGAGCTATCGATTTTACTTACATTTTCTTGAATTCACCTTACGTTTTTGTCACTTGACTAAAAGAAGGGGAGGGTGCTAAATGAAGCGTTTATCGTATTTCTTAGTTTTTATATTGTTATGCCTAGTGAGTACTGGGTGTGCAAAGGATAATGAGGGAGAGACATTAGAATATAACGGGAGAGCACTCGTCATTGGAGTTGTTGGTGAAAAGCCGAAAGATACATTTAGAAATATAAAGTTTGAAAAAGTGAAGTTAGAAGAGATGCAGGAGAAATCAGCAAAAGTTGATGGTTTTTTAATAATGAGGGAGCACTTTCAAGAAGCTTCAAAAGAGCCGTATAAAGATTTATTTTCAACTCTAAAGAAACCAGTATTTTTTATCGGTTTACAAGATAAATCATATTCGATTTTTATCACAAAAAATATAGAGTATAAAAGCGCACCCAAAGATATAAATGCTATGTATACGCAAGGTTTTGCGAATATTGGGAGTGGTGAAGGGCAACAATGGGGAGTTGGTTTATCAAATGGCGGAAATACAGAAGAAAGTATTCATAATATGTATATCGTAGTATTTCAAACAATTGCAGATTATTTGAATAGATCATGAGAAGCCTTTATAATAAAAGGCTTTTATTTTTTTAAATAAACGTTTGTTTAAGGCATATGTTCGGTAGGGAAAATCGATGTTTTCGTAGAGAAACGCAGACAAATAGGGAATTAAATAAACGTTTGTTTAAGGTGTATGTTCGGTAGGAAAGAATCGATGCAGCTCAAGGACTACCGTAGAAAACTAGGAAATTAATCAAACGTTTGTTTAAGAAGTATGTTCGGTAGAAAAGAATTGATGCAGCTCAAAGGTTCACATAGAAAAATAGAAAATTAATCAAACGTTTGTTTTAAGATATATGTTTGATGCAGTTGAAAAGATTCTAAAAAAATTTATATATTTATTTTCCCTTGAAAATGGCGGAAAAATAAGAAAAATTAGCAGGATTATTAAAAATTATCACGAAATAAGTTAAAGTTTAGCGAATAATCGTTTGAAATAATAAAACGTTTTCTATATGATAAAGGTAAAGGTTAGTAAAAAAGTAGGTGAATTTATGACAGTAACATTTTATTCATATCCAAAGTGTGGCACATGTCAAAAAGCAAAGAAATGGTTTGAGGCAAACGATGTAGCATATGAGATGATTCATATTGTTGAAAATCCACCGTCAAAAGAAGATGTACGTAATTTACACGAGAAAAGTGAATTGCCATTAAAAAAATTCTTTAATACAAGTGGAATGCGTTACCGCGAACTTGGTTTAAAAGATAAGTTAAAGGATGCAAGCGAAGACGAAATGTACGAACTTTTAGCATCTGATGGCATGTTGATTAAACGTCCAATCGTAACAGATGGAACGAGTGTAACACTTGGTTTTAACGAAGAGCAGTTTGAAAGTGTGTGGAAAAAGTACCAATAAGGTATTTTTACATAATTAATACATTCACTGGAGGTACAGTCATGAGCATTCCAAATAATTTACGTTACTCTGAAGAACACGAATGGGTAAAAACAGAAGGTAATGAAGTTGTTATCGGTATTACTCACTTTGCACAAGGTGAGCTAGGCGATATCGTATTCGTTGAACTTCCTGAAGTAGGTGCAACAATCCAAGCTGACGAGCCATTCGGAAGCGTAGAATCTGTTAAAACAGTTTCTGAATTATACGCACCTGTAAGTGGTAAAGTTGTAGCAGTAAACGAAGAATTAAGTGACCAACCAGAACTAGTTAACGAATCTCCATACGAGGGTGCATGGATGGTTAAAGTTGAACTTTCTGATGCAAGCCAAGTTGAGAAGTTATTAACTGCAGAAAAATATGCAGAAATGACAAACCAAGACTAATTATAGTCGACTGAAGGACAGCCTTTGTGCTGTCCTTTTTTATGTTGTGTTACATAATGAATTTGAGAGCACATATATATTAATTATCATATAGGAGAAGGTTTTTGAAAAACTTTTTTCGCCGAAGTTTCATGCTGATTGAGCCGGTTCCGCTTTTTATTGTCCAGCCCCAGCGGCTAGATTGTTCGGTGGCTTCGCTTCTTCCTACGAGGCAAAAAGCGCCTCTATGTTAGAAGCTCCATCCCCCTCACAATCTGAGCGAGCCGCTTACGCTTTTCTTTATTGTCCAGCTCCACCTCCTAGCTCTTCATGTCTAAGAACCTTCCGTACGAGAAGACAAAAAGCGTCTTCTGTGCGAAAGAACCTTAGCCAACAGGGCTAAACAGTTGCTTCCGCTTTTCTTTTGCAAAAATAAACAGGAAACAACATGAAAATAACGAATATACTATATACTAAGTTAAAGGTTGTATAGTATATGGTGATCGGGTGATGACATATGATTTATGTGGAAAAAGTCATTATTGTAGAAGGTAAATCGGACAGAAGAAAGATTGAATCTATTATTCGTGAACCAGTGGAAATTGTTTGTACAAATGGTACAATTGGTTTGTCGAAAATGGATGAGCTCATTGATCAGTTTTTTGATAAGGATGTATATGTGCTAGTGGATGCTGATGATGCAGGGGAAAAGTTAAGGAAACAATTTCGAAAAGAATTTCCGCAAGCAGAGCATATTTATATTGATCGCTCGTATCGCGAGGTGGCGACTGCGCCTTCTTCACATTTAGCAAATGTATTATGGGGAGCTGACATTGACGTTTATACAGAATATTTACGGTAAGGAATGATAGAAGTGATTGATTGGACAGGTGCCGAGGCTGCAGACCTAATAGAAAATGAAGAAAAAACAGTGCTATATGTATATACACCAATGTGTGGAACATGCCAATTAGCAAAGAAGATGTTAACGGTCGTCGAGATGACGATTGAAGATTTGAAAATTGGAATGTTAGATTTAAATTATGCCCCGCATTTAGCGAAAGAGTATGGGATAGAAAGTGTACCGTGTTTACTTATTTTTGAAAATGGGACACTGATGAAGAAAATATATGCATTTCATTCGGTTGAATATTTATATACGGAATTAAAGTAGGCGGCAAAGTTTTTGCCGCCTCGACATATTTCTTGGGAAATATGTCGACATGCGTGATAGATACAGTATTTGTCGAGCGAAAATAACAGGATTGCTCTTTAATAAGAGGGAATGGTATGTAATAGAAAGTGATATGAGGGATGTGATTTAGGATGAAATTATATTCTTTGCTTCAATCATTTGTAAATTACGCTAATAGTCAATATCATTTAGAACCGCTTTTAAGGCAAGGAGAAAGAACTGTTAATTTTCGTTTTGGAGATGAATGCTGTTCGTTACAAATTTCAAGGGATTATATTGAACTTTTGAAAGAGGAAAGAGGAACAGAACAAATCGTTTGTTTATGGGAAGAGGATGTAGAACGTTTGGTGAATGGAAATGTAAGGTTGCAGACGTTAATGAGCGATGGGCGTGTGCAATATTCGGGAACGTATCGAACGATGTTGTTAATTGAATCAATGTTTCATATATGTAGGCCGATGTCAGTAGGTGCTTAAAAGTCTGAAGTTTCTTTTTTTACGAAAATTTCTGTTGACATGGTGTTTGGTTATTGATACAATTCAATTCATAAAATATAGACAATTTAATAAATTTTAAATCAGACGAAAATTTAATCTGATTTCTCTTATCAAGAGAGGTGGAGGGACTGTGCCCTGTGAAGCCCGGCAACCGTCAACTTATGTTGAAATGGTGCCAATTCCTGCAAAGCAAATGCTTTGAGAGATGAGAGAGAGGGATAATGTTGTTATATACGCATATAAACCTTTCTGCTTCTCTAAAGCGGAAAGGTTTTTTTGTTGTTTGAATGTGGAGGACATTCAAATAATAAAAGTAGTGATAACGGTGGACTACACGCATCAAAAATAAAAAATTGTGGAGTATGTCCAAACAAAAAAGGGGTGAACATCATGATCTTATTAGAAAATGTAAAGAAAATATATAAATCAAAAAGCGGTGATGTCACTGCTGTAGATAACGCCAACTTACAAATAGAAAAAGGCGAAATATTTGGTGTTATCGGATATAGTGGCGCTGGGAAAAGTTCTTTAATTAGGTTGTTTAATCAGTTAGAGAAACCAACTTCTGGCCAAATTACAATTGCAAATCGTGTGATTTCAGCGATTACTGGAAATGAACTTCGTAAGGCAAGGCAAGAAATTGGAATGATTTTTCAGCACTTCAACTTACTTTGGTCACGAACTGTACGCGAAAATATCGCATTTCCACTTGAGATTGCAGGTGTTGATAAGGAGAAGAGAAGAAAACGTGTTGATGAGTTAATTCATCTTGTTGGATTAGAAGGAAGAGGAGACGCATATCCATCTCAGTTAAGTGGTGGACAAAAGCAACGTGTTGGGATTGCAAGAGCGTTAGCTAACAATCCGCAAGTACTTTTATGTGATGAAGCAACGTCAGCTCTTGATCCAGAAACGACGGATCAAATTTTAGATTTATTATTAGATATTAATAAGCGTCTAGGCTTAACAATTGTATTAATTACACATGAGATGCACGTGATTCGGAAGATTTGTAATCGTGTTGCGGTAATGGAGCAAGGAAAGATTGTAGAAAGTGGTCCTGTACTTGATGTATTCCGTAATCCTCAGCAAGACATTACAAAACGATTTGTACAACAGTTAACGGATTCTGAAGATACAAATGAAACGATTGAAAGCTTAATTGAAAAATATCCAGATGGAAAAGTAATTCGCTTGCAGTTTATCGGTGAGGCTGTAGAAAGGCCGGTTCTTCAAAGGTTAATGCAACGCAGTGATATAGAAGTTAGCATTTTGCAAGGAAATATAGCACAAACGAATAACGGTTCTTACGGTAGTTTAGTCGTTCATTTAAATGGTGAGGAAACTGCGATCCAGCAAGCAATAGAAGGGATTCATCAAGATCAAGTAGAGCTGGAGGTGATTGCACATGGATAAGTTACTCACAAATGTTGATTGGAATCAAATGTTAGAAGCGACTGGTGAAACGTTATATATGACGGCAATTGCAGCTCTTGCCACATTTGTTTTAGGACTAATTTTAGGATTGTTACTCTTTATGACAGCGAAAGATAATTTATGGGAAAACAAAGCAGTTAATACGGTGATTGGAGCGTTCGTAAACATTTTCCGTTCGATACCGTTCATCATTTTAATTATTTTATTAATCCCATTCACAAAGATTATTCTTGGAACAATTCTAGGAGCGAGTGCAGCGCTGCCAGCTTTAATTATTGGAGCGGCACCATTTTACGCGAGAATGGTTGAAATCGCACTTCGTGAAATTGATAAAGGTGTAATTGAAGCTTCAAAAGCAATGGGAGCAAAAACAAGCACAATTATTTTGAAAGTGTTAATTCCAGAAGCGTTACCAGCGTTAGTATCTGGTATTACGGTTACGACAATTGCTTTAGTAGGCTATACAGCAATGGCGGGAGTTGTTGGTGCTGGTGGCCTTGGAACACTTGCTTATTTAGAAGGGTTCCAGCGAGGAAATAACGATGTAACAATCGTTGCGACAATTTGTGTATTACTAGTTGTATTTTTCATTCAGTGGATTGGTGATAGTGTAACGACTCGAATAGATAAAAGATAATGAAAATGGGGGTATTTAAAATGAAAAAATTATTACTTACGGCACTTATTTCAACTTCAATTTTTGGGTTAGCTGCTTGTGGTGGGAAAGATAAAGATGAAAAGAAACTTGTTGTTGGTGCTTCTAACGTACCGCACGCTGTTATTTTAGAAAAGGCAAAACCTTTACTTGAGAAAAAAGGAATTGAGTTAGAAATTAAAAAATTCCAAGACTACGTGTTACCGAATAAAGCGTTAGCGGATAAAGAAATCGATGCAAACTACTTCCAGCACATTCCGTATTTAGAAAAAGAAATTAAAGATAAAAAATATGATTTTGAAATAGCGGGAAAAATTCACTTAGAACCGATTGGTGTATACTCTCAAAAATATAAGAGCTTAAAAGAGCTTCCAGATGGGGCAACAATTATTATGAGTAATTCTGTTGCTGACCATGGACGTGGTTTAGCAATTTTACAAAAAGAAGGCATTTTAAAAATTAAAGACGGAGTAGATCCAGTTAAAGCGACTCCGAAAGATATTGCAGATAATCCGAAAAATCTAAAATTTAAAACGGATATCGAGCCTGGTTTATTGCCACAAGTTTATAACAATAAAGAAGGCGATGCGGTTTTAATTAACTCGAACTATGCGATTGATGCGAAATTAAACCCAGAAAAAGATGCGATTGCAATTGAAGGAAATGATTCTCCATACGCAAACGTAGTAGCTGTTCGTAAAGGTGATAAAGATAAAAAAGAGATTAAAGCTCTTGTAGAAGTGTTGCATTCTAAAGAAATTGAAGACTTTATTAATAAAGAATATAAAGGGGCAGTTGTTCCTGTAAAAGAATAATTGCTGAAAAGGGCTGGTGTATGCCGGCCCTTTTTATAACTACATAACTATAGGGGAGAAGGGGACATCATATGAAAAAAATTATACTGTCAGTTGTTACAGCACTGTCTGTATTTACATTAGCTGCCTGCGGGGGGAAAGAGGAGAATAAGCTTGTTGTTGGAGCTTCTAACGTACCGCACGCTGTTATTTTAGAGAAAGCACAGCCGATATTAGAGAAAAAAGGTATTAAACTAGAGATTAAAAAATTCCAGGACTACGTGTTACCGAATAAAGCATTAGCAGACAAAGAAATTGATGCGAACTACTTCCAGCACATTCCATATTTAGATAAAGAAATTCAAGAAAAAGGATATAAAATTGTAAACGCAGGAAAAATTCATTTAGAGCCAATGGGCATTTATTCTAAGAAATATAAAAGCTTAAAAGATCTTCCAGATGGAGGAACGGTTATTATGAGTAATAACGTAGCTGAGCGTGGCCGTATGTTAGCACTATTGCAAAAAGGCGGCGTTATTAAACTAAAAGACGGTGTAGATGTTGTTAAAGCAACAGTAAAAGATGTTGTAGAAAATCCGAAAAACTTAAAATTTAAAACAGATGTTGAACCTGGGCTTTCACCGAAGTTATATGAAAATAATGAAGGAGATGCTTTATTCATTAATTCAAACTATGCAATTGATGCGAAATTAAATCCAACAAAGGATGCAATTGCGATTGAAGGATCAGACTCTCCGTACGCAAATATTATTGCAGTTCGTAAAGGTGACGAGAAGAAAAAAGAAATTCAAGAGTTAGTAGAAGTGCTACATTCAAAAGAAATTCAAGATTTTATTAATAAAGAATATAAAGG
>NZ_BOQD01000034.1 GCF_018332515.1 Bacillus hominis
ATGTTAACGTTAATATTAACGTAATGTAATTTATACATTATCTTTATGTAGATTTAATAATAACAAAATAAAAACATATCATTTTGTTTTTGTCAATTTAACATGATGCTAATAAATTCTTTAATAACAAGCCTTTCCCTGCATGATTACATAAAAAAAGACAAACGCAATGCTTGTCGTCTGTCCTTGTATCTCTATTAATCTTGCGTTACAATAAATGTAGAAAACAATCGAATAAATGGACAAAGGGCCTATTCTCTCCCCGACCAAAGTTTGAGAATAAACCCTCCAATAAGTTACACAAGGTGTGTACCCTGTTGTTAATTAATTTATGTCTCTATGATATCAAATTTAAACAATAAGGTAAATACTTTTATACTCTTGTGTGACTTCCTTTTATTCTCTAAGGAGGTCTATTTGTGTTAGCTGTACGGCAATCACAGGAAACATTTATTGATGAGTGGCATGAATGCTATTTATCAGAGTATAAAAAAAGTGGATATATAGCCGTTTTAGATTTGAGCGGTAGCGAGAAAAAGCAATTATGGATAGGTACGAATGATGTTAAAACTCTTTCGAATATGTCTAATCCTTCAAATAAGGACTTTTATCTATCTCTGAATAGTTTCACATTCGGAAGTAGGAAAGCGACGGATTTAAAGCAAATAAGAAACATTGGCGTGGATTTAGATTTTTACAAGTTGGATATTTCAAAAGAGTACGTGATTCGAAATTTACAAGATTGTATCGCTGAAGGGTTGTTACCATGTCCAAACCTTGTAATGTACGGAAGAGGAATGCAGCTGATTTACACTGTACAAGGTGGAGCGGCTCCGCAAATGGCATTTTTATCACAGTACATAACAAATCATTTCATAAAGATGTTAATGCCGTTAGGAGCCGACGGATCATGCAGTGACCTTTCAAGGGTTTTACGCATGCCATATACGACTCATAGCAAAACAGGCAAGCAAATAGAACTAGAAATTTGGACAAGACGTGAGCATGATTTACAGGAATTATATGATTATGTACCGCCTTTAGAAAAGAAAAGACCAAGACGATCAAAACCAAGTAAAAAAGGTTCACTTTCAACATTACCTTCTCAAAAAGGTGTAATGAATCTTTATAGTTTAAATACAAAAAGGAAATCAGATTTAGAGAAGATTGTAATGCTCAGAAACGGCGAAATAGAGCACAGGCACGACATGACATACATTTATGCCTTCACTACAGCTTTAATCGTTAAAAACCAAGCAGCGACGCTTGAAATGACGTTTCAATTAAATGATAAGTTCAAAGAACCGCAAAAACGAAAAGAAATAGAACGGACAGCAAAAGATGCGTACAAAGACGCGATTGCATTTTTTGATGCGTTTGCATCTAACAACTTCAATAAACAAGGACTACCATACGGTTTAATAAAACCAATGAAAACAGAGACGATTTTTAAGAAGTTAGATATTAAATTGACGGAAAAAGAGCTTGAAATTATGGATACCTTGATTGATTCTGAAGAGATTAAGCGTAGAGATAAATTAAGAAAACGAAAAGCGCGTGGATCAGTAAGTCAAGATGAATATTCAAAGAAATTGTTTGATGATAAAAACACAAAGTTAGAAACTATAAAAAAAATAATAAGAAAAGATCCAACGGCATCTATCAGAAAGATAGCAGAAGCAACAGGGTTATCTAAATCAGTAGTTGCAAGATTAAAAAAAGAAATATAATGTCCCACTCCTGTCTCTTTAAAGCATAGTTATATGGGCTTGCTAGTAGGTGTCCCATCCCTGTCCTTTTAAAGCAATAGTTATTTGCATTGTTTAACTATTTAATTACGAACCTCCTATTTAGGGGGTTTTTATTATGTTAGGGGACTGTTAGAATATGTTCTATTTCTGAATTTGGTTTTATCAATTAGATATAGTACGTGAAATTTATTTAGATAAGTTTATTTTTACGTCAACAAAAACTGATATGAGGGTGTTATCCTATTATTAGATTAATTAATAGAAGAGGGGATTGAATATGTTATTGGATTTTGAAATTATGGATTTAGGTTTTACTGAAGAGGATATTGCAGAGATTTCTAATCACTTTGAATGTAATCTTACTATAGTGGATTGGGAAGATATAATGTTATTTGAAAACGATGAGGCTATTTTTAAACATCTCTTTATTGAAGATCAAACTAATGAAGCGATTATTGAGACCTTATTAGAGATGGGTGAAGTTTCGGCAGAAGATTTAGCTGATGGTCAAACTGTAATGGATTATATGATAGATAATGGTGATGAAATTATTTTTAAGTTGCCTAATGGTAGATGGGCTATATTCACTTATGAATTGTTACGCAAAGAGGCATTACAACAAATGGATTAATTATAGAATGGGAAAAGGGGCGCTTTATGCGTCTTTTTTATAAAGAAAAGACACCCTAAGGTGCCTTACTCCGACTTGAACCATCTTAAATAAGGCATATAATTTCAAAAAACTGTTTGTACTTTCCTTATCAAGATTCTATTCCTCATGTGTTTTTATACAATCGTTAAAAACGATTTCTTTTATCATCTAAAAACCCTTCAAGCAACCAAAAAATTCCTTTTAACACGAACAGACCAATAAAGAATAAGCTTACAAAAAAGTTTACATAAGGAATTATTACAAATGCCCACTCACGTTGCCTCATGCCTTTGTCGTAGGAGTCCTTCCCCCACATTACATCTTTATTATTTACTCCCCAGTAGACAATACATGCAGGTATAATATAACCCCAAAAAAAGTTTGAAGATACTAATCCATACAATACCCCTACCATTGCACCCATTGTGTTCTCCCCTTCTTAACGATGCGTTTAATAAATAGTATATTTTAATTAAACACATCCTATTTTATTTATGTCAGAGAGTGAAATAAAAGCACTCTTTCGAGTGCCTTTTTGCTATTCCACTTTTAATGTAATTTCTTTCCCTGCTAGACCACCGCGAGCCTTTAATGCCAATCCTTGTACATCTTTAGGTACATCAAATACTATTTTCCCTGTTTGTGATAGTCCAGGATTTAATTTTTCTAACAAGAATTTAGAGTTACCGCCATTCGCAACGTTTAACTTAATTTGAGCAGCAGAGCTAGTTGAAAACTCACGACCTTGATTATCGACTAATTTAAAGCTATTACTACTTAATGTAATTGCATCTTTTTGATTGTTTGTAAGTGTTAATTCAACAATTTTAAAGACCCCTTGAGCTTTTTCGTTTACATATTCTGTTCCAACTGACTCTAAAGTTTCAACAGATCCAACAGTAATTTTAACGTTTGAGGATTCCCCTTCTTTAGAAAGTTCTTTTGGTTCCTCTTTTTTAGCTTCTTTTTCTTTCTTTGGAGCATCTCTTTTCGTTTCTTGTTTTGATTCAGTAGATGCTTTCTCCTTTGGATCATTACTACCATCAACAACCGCAGCAATAAAGATGATAACGACAATCGCTATTACCCCTAAACACCCAAACTTAAAGAATTTACCCATTATGTATTTCCTCCTATGATCAAATGTAAGATTTCTCAACCAATCATAACAAATCCGGTTATAAATATATTGTCATATTATGTCGAATGAAAATAAAAAAAGAGAGCCGGGGCCCTCGCTGGTAAGAATGGTCAAATAATGTCAAATTTTACCTCTAGATATTGGAAAAACTTTCTTTTATGATGTAATCAACAGATATACAACACCAAATTACGACTCGAAATATAAGGCGCTGTAACGCTTCATATTTCACTTTTGACCGCTTTAAGTAGTTTAGTATAGTAAACACGATTGAAACTTATTATGTAGTGAACTGGAAGGTGTGATGAACTACATAAAATACTTCTTAATCAAATAAGTGTATTCAACTAACAGATTTAAAGCCTTCTTTTGTGGTTCGGTGTCTAAATTGGATATCTGATCCAAAATCACTTCAAATTGTGGTGGCATACGATATGTTCTACCTACCAGGTTATCCAAAGAAATATTATAAAGATCGCTAATTTTTATGAGCGTTGAAAGATCTGGTTCAGCACGATTGCCTTCCCAATTTGTATATGTTGAACGAGCAACATTCAAATAGACGGCTACGTCATTTTGAGACAAACCTTGTTTCTTTCGAAAATAAATTAATCGTTCTCCAAGCAATGTAATGCACCGCCCTGTCTAATATTGGACAATTATAATCGAATGCAGGCATTAAATGGTATATATTTGGATAAAACGATTAGTTTATAAACAAAAAACAAACAAAATGTTGGATTTCAAAACGTATAAAAAACGTATAGAACAAATGTTTGTTTAGTGGTAAAATATGCATATGGGTATTTTTATGTAAGATTTTTTTCATAAGGGAAACGTTGATATATAGCGTTTTCCTAACTTTCTCAATAAAAATCAGATAATCATAGGACTGAATATTGGGAAAGTTGTGTTATTATGGTAATAACTAAATCGGACGCAAAAAAGACTCATAACTGTGTAAGTGTTTTTGCGAGAACCCTTACACCGTCCTCCCTAAAG
This sequence comes from Bacillus hominis, assembly GCF_018332515.1. Classification (GTDB taxonomy): domain Bacteria; phylum Bacillota; class Bacilli; order Bacillales; family Bacillaceae_G; genus Bacillus_A; species Bacillus_A hominis. The sequence goes on from NZ_BOQD01000034.1 coordinate 4,547, forward strand.
CAGGTAGGGAAAACACTTGTCATAAGTCTTATACATACATATTATAGCATACAACACAGATGCAATGACACGTTTTCCTTAAAATGTTAAAAACTACTAGGGGTAACGTGTCTTTTTTGTTCCACAAGGGGGACAAATACTGTGCAAAGTGTTTTGGCTAAAATTAATGATGATTTATATTCTCAAAAAATAAGTAACAGACAATTATCTGTAATACTTGATGTAAGTCATACTAAAACAAATGAAATGTTATCAAATAAAAGAGAATTTGATTTCGTTGATTTCGTAAGGGTTTTACAAATACTTTACCCTAATGATGTGAACTTAAGAAGGAGTTATATCCAGTTGTTTTCTCGGAATATGTCTCCAAAAAACATCAGGCTAGGTATGGAGTTTTTAAACTTATATGGAGAACTTACATTACAGAAAGGCTTAGTGGAGAGGGCGTTAACATCATCTAATCGAGTTAATAAACAGTTAGCAGAGGTATATGATTTACTACATCAACGAAGTGGAGAAGAGATTACTAAAAAAGATTTCCATAAACGAATTGAAGGAAAAAGAAAAGAAAAGAAAATCACAAGTAATGAACTTCGAATTGTTTCTGATTTCGCATTGATTTACTCATTTTTAGATTATAAAAATTACCAAATGGTTTTGGAGTACACTCAAGAGTTAACAGGGTGCATTGAAAATATAAAGAATAGTTCTTTAGCTCATTCTTTCTCGATACGAGCAAAAGAAATGAAAGCATCTAGTAACCATCGGACAAATAACTTAGAGTTAGCAAGATCACTGTGCAAAGAAATCATAAATGATAAAGATAACCTGTATATCGGAACGACAGCGAATGCATATTGTATCCTTGCTGAATCTTATTCGTTAACTGATTTCGAAACATCTAAATCGTTTTTGCAACGTGGGTTGTCGTTGCTTCGTAACCCTACAAATAAAAAGTTAGTTATCAGGAAGAGAGTCTTAGAAAATACATTAGATTTCCTTAGACTTCACTGGGGAAAAGAATTGGATCTAGTCCAGACTTATCATGATGCTGAATTAGCCTTTTTGTACATTAAAACAAATCGAAAGAGTGAAGCAATTGCGATTCTAGAAAAAATCGAACGTGAAAACGGATGTCTTTCGGCATTCCAAGAATATTATAAAGGTCTTGCTACTGGAGACAAAAAATACTTCGAAAAGTCCATAGAAAAATTTGAAAAAACAGGTGATTTTTTCTATATTTCTCTACCGAAACAATCCTTAAAATGATATAATCGAGGTATAAATAAAGGTGGTGAAATGATTGAAGTCAAAGATCATTAAATCGATTTTAGCAATGGTTGCTGTAGCGTGTTTTTCTTTCGCTATTGTACAAACAACAGATGCACAACAAGTCGAAGAAGCTAAAGCACCTGAAGTATATATGCGAGTTGATCCTGGTGGAGCCGGTGGTTAATTAAATAGATATAAAGAATGACACTATCATTGCGATAGTGTCATTCGTGCTTTTAGAGGGTGGAACGCTTTTTGACAAATTTGCAAAACCGTTCCGTATGTGAAAGATTCACAAACTAATATGAAGTTATTGGAGGATGTTGAGGATGGAGAAAGTACAAGTTGAAAGTGTAGAAATAGAAATCAATACGGCGTTAAGCGATATTGTGAGTGCAGCGCACACAGGGGACTCAATATCATATGAAATGTTATTAAAAATAAAAGAAGCGATTGGTAGCATCTAAAGCTATCAATCGCCCGATATTTTAACAAGGTTTCTTATTATTTCTAAAAGTTCTTTTTGTTTTTCGGGGTTTTTTGTTCTTATTTGAGACATAAGGTCTTCTAATTCATCTTTTGCTGTAATATTAGGGTCTTTCTCATCCGATTCACCTAATACATAAGATACAGAAACGTTTGATATTCTGGCAATTTCCAAGCTCATCTTTTTAGATGGGCATTTTTCACTTTCTTCATTTTCCCACATTGATACTGCTGATCTACTTTGCATACCTAATGCTTCAGCAAATTCTCTTTGGCTAAGTTTAAGTATATCTGTCCTTATTTCCTTAACTCGTCTACTAATTAGTTTATAATCCATTGTTTTTAATCACCTTAATATTTATTAGTAATTCTAATCTTACTAATGATATGAAATCTTCCCTTATTATTAAATTTAACAAAAATGTTCTCAAAATGACAACACTTTTTAGTGAAATAACAGAGATCATAAAAATTTTTATATTTTTTAAAATTAGGGGTTCTCAAAATGAGACTCCCTATGTTATACTCAAAACAACGAAACGAACAAAGGGTGATACCGAATGAAATTGAACACTGAAAAAATAAGAGAGCTTAGACTTTCTAAAGGTTTCACGCAGGTTGAAGTAGCTAAAACAATAGGTTATACGAGCAGGAATTCGTATTCACAAGTTGAAACGGGAAAACGTGAACCTAACTTACATAGATTATCTCTATTAGCGAATCTGTATGAAGTAACAATCGATGAGTTGATAAAATAGTATATTTTTTTGACTCATAGGTCTCAAAATGAGACGTCTCAAAAGAAAAACAAATAAGGAGGAACGGAAATGAATCAATTACAAGTTCTGCAACATCCAGTAAGTGAGTTTGTCTTTACAGAAGGGAACAAAGTAGTAACCGACAGTTTAACAATTTCTCAAATGTTTGGTAAGCGTCACGATCATGTGATGAGGGACATCGAAATTCAAATTGAAAAACTACTTGAAGCAGGCGAACAACAATGGGGTATCACCAACTTTGGGGAGACCCAATATCAACAGCCGCAAAATAAACAATGGTATGACAAATACAACTTAACAGAGGATGCATTCGCAATTGTCGCAATGAGCTACATAACACCTGAAGCGATGAAGATGAAAATTAAGTTTCTAAATGAATTCAAACGAATGAAAGAACACATCCAAAAAATACAGCAACAACCTATTTCAATAGAAGATGCAGTGATTCACAGTATGACGGAGTTAAAACAACTTAAAACGAGACAAGATCATACAGATGAGGAACTGAGCAAAGTGAAACATCTTGTAGATAATGAGGTTTGGCTAACAGAACAAAACAAAGAAGCTGTACAACGAAAAGTAAAACGTCGTGTATTTGAACTAAAAGAAGAAGGTTACGACAATGCATCATACCAAGCCGTGTACGGAGCATTGAAGAAACACTTTGGAGTTGCTAAATACGATAAGATCCCACGTAAATATTATCAGAACGCTATGAAATTTGTGTCTGGATGGTATCCGCCAGAAAGACCGATGGAAGGAGCGATGTAAATAATGTAAAGCTCACTATCCCTGATAATTGTCGCGTTAGCTATATGTTTATCAACATACTTAGTGCACCGAGTAGATGTTGCAGCAAAGAAAGCAGGATGGCTTGAAGATGACAAATAAAGAGCAGCGAGATGAATACGAACAAAAGAAACTCTCGTGGATCATAAAGGATTTAAGGGCTAGAGGAATACATAACAGCGCAGATAAGGTTGAGGAAGCACATAAGAAGTATATCACTCTAGCTAAATAGGACAAGCCTTCGCTTGTCGGAATATTCAGGAATCTAACGGTATTCCCCACCTAGCAAATGGGTTCCTGGATATTCCGATGCTCGAAAGCATCAAGAAAGGAGAATTAAGATGTCACCGTGTTTCGAACCAACATATTGCAATGATTTAGAAGGAAACAAGTACTTATGCAGATTTGAACATTATGAAGTGGAAAGTCGTTTTGAAGGTGAACCGCCTGAATGGAAGGTTGACATCATCGAATTTATGCCAATTATCCCTATCTATAAATGTTGGGGAAAAGGAATTAAAACAAAATAAAAAGAGCCGACTACGCCTAATAATCGACTCTTTTTGAAGAAATGACGCAATATATTGAAACTCTATTATAACACGGTCGTTTCTTCTAAGTAAATAAGGAGGAATGTGGAAATGATTGAAAATCCAATCACTTACGGAAATAGCCATGATTCATCAGCGAGAGACTTCATTGAACTTTGTTGCGGATGTGAGGGTGAGATCTACTACGGAGAAAGTTGCTTGGACTTCGGTGGTGATTACCTACACGCAGAAACAGAGTGCATTACTCAATATGTAAAATCTCATTCTACAGAGAAAGTAGCAGGTGAATAAGATGGAAGCGAATGTACTTATAACAACTGAAGATATGGTCCATGAACAATGGCTAGAAGCAAGAAAAGCAGGTATCGGTGGTTCTGATGCAGCAGCTATTGCAGGTTTAAATAAATGGAGTTCTCCAATTGGAGTTTATTACGACAAAACAAGTGAAATTGTTAAAGACCAATTACCAAGTGAAGCAGCATACTTCGGTAACGTTTTAGAAGAAATTGTAGCAGAAGAATTCAGTAAACGAACGGATTTGAAAGTTAGAACATGCAACGCAATCTTACAACATCCTGATTATCCTTGGATGCTTGCAAACGTGGACAGGCTTGTTGTTGGTGAAAAGATAGGACTTGAGTGTAAAACAGCATCTGAATACTTAAAGAAAGAATGGGAAGGCGAAGAAATTCCAGCATCTTATCTTCTACAGTGCCAACACTATATGGCTGTTACAGGCTATAAAGCGTGGTGGATTGCGGTACTAATTGGTGGTAACAAGTTCATCTATAAAAAGATTGATCGTGATGAGGACATCATCCAGTACTTAATCGATATAGAAAGAGACTTTTGGTTGAATCACGTTGAGAAAAGAATTCCTCCTATGTTTGATGGGTCCGATGCATCATCTACATTACTTAAAGAAATGTATCCAGATTCGGTTGAAGATAGCGAAATTGAGCTAGGTAATGAGGTTGAACTATTAATAGAAGCTCGTGACCAAGTGGATAAAGAAATTAAAGTATTAGAAGAACAAAAAACCGAGTATGAAAACAAAATTAAAGAAAAACTTGGTTCAAATGAAGTCGGGAAAACAGAGAACTACAAGGTTTCTTGGAAAACACAAATTGCTAACCGTATTGATAGTAAACGATTAAAAGAAGAACAACCGGAATTGTACAAGCAGTACTCAAAAGAATCTAAAAGTAGAAAGTTCACAGTTAAATAGGAGGAAATGAAAAATGGCAAACAATGAATCTATTAAAAATCAATTAGCAAACCGTACTGAAAATAAACCTGCAAGCCCTGAGCAAACAGTTGAAGCTTATATGAAGAAAATGGGCCCAAGAATGGCAGAAGTATTACCGAAACACATGGATATGGACCGTATGAGCCGTATAGCTCTTACAACGATACGAACTAACCCAACGCTATTAGAATGCACTGTACCTTCTCTTATGGGGGCTGTGATGCAAGCGGTGCAGCTTGGATTAGAACCAGGATTACTAGGGCATTGCTACTTACTCCCTTTCAATAAAAATGCAGGAACAAAGCAGAATCCTGAGTGGATAAAAGAAGTTCAATTCATTATTGGATACAAAGGAATGATTGACCTCGCAAGACGTTCAGGTCACATACAAAGCATTTACGCTCATGCAGTGTATGAACACGACGAGTTCGAATACGAATTAGGGTTACATCCTAAATTGACACATAAACCTTCATTTGGAGATCGTGGAGCATTCATCGGAGCTTACGCAGTCGCTCATTTTAAAGACGGTGGATACCAAATGGAGTTCATGCCAACGAGCGAGATTGAAAAGCGCCGTGGACGTTCTAAATCAAAAGATTTCGGGCCTTGGAAAAGCGATTATGAAGAAATGGCAAAGAAAACAGTCGTAAGAGCGATGTTTAAATACTTACCAATTAGCATCGAAGTTCAAACACAGGCACAACATGATGAAGTGGTTCGAAAGGATATTACAGCAGAACCGGAATTCATTGAAGTAGAAGAAACTAGTGAGGATTCAGCAAATAATGGACAATCAGAAATCGTGTTTGAACAATGATCAATACCCAAAGCAAGGTACTCCTTCCGGCTTGGTGCTGGAAGGATGCCAAATCAACAGACGAAGTGAAACAAAACGTACTGAAATATATAAATCCAAAACGCTACCCAGGTTATAGGGTCCTGAAAGTATCGAAAGGATTTGCTATCTGTGAAAGGGAGAATGCATGATGTTCCAAGTACCTGTGAGACGTGGATCAATGAAAGAAATGTTAATAGCAGTTCGTGATTTAGAAAAACGAGGTTATGACTATATAACACCAATCAAGAAAGTGTATAGAGCAGAAAAGACTTTCCATCATGAAGGTAAATTTAGAGGAAGAGACAAGGTTCGATTCACAGGAATGGAAGACTTAGTGAGTTATGAATGTTGGATGAAGAAGGTGAATTAAATGGCTAAATACAGACACGTACAGACTTCATTCTGGTCAGATGCAAGAGTTTCAGAAGAGATGACACCAGAGGATAAATACTTTTATCTCTATCTAATGACGAACGAGCACACAAATCAAATTGGAGTTTATCAGATAACTAGAAAACAAATGGCTTTTGAATTAGGTTACTCGATTGAAAGTGCAAAAGCTTTATTAGATCGCTTCATTAATCATCATGACTTGGTGGTTTATAACGAAGAAACAAGAGAACTTTGCATACTTAATTGGGGCAAATACAACCTTAACAAAGGTGGTAAGCCAATTGAGGATTGTATCAAAAAAGAGCTTAAAAGTATTAAAGATTTATCGTTAGTAAGACTGGTGTTAGAACGAACGGAAAACATCTCGTTAGTACAAAAAGTCAGTGTTTATGCGGGTCTTGACGATACGTCCCACGATACGTCCACGATACGGGGACAAAAAGAAAAAGAAAAAGAAAAAGAAAAAGAAAAAGAAAAAGAAAAAGAAAAAGAAAAAAAGACCTCCCGTCACAAGTTTGAAACTTGCGACACCAATGGGGCTAAGTATTTGTTTGAAAAAATTAAAGGTAACAATCCTAAGCAAAAAGAACCAAACTTCGATAATTGGGCAAATGAATTTAGATTAATGCGAGAACGTGATAACAGAGAACCACAAGAGATTAAAGATGTTATTGATTGGTGCCAAGCGGATCCATTTTGGCAAGGGAACATCTTATCTGCTAAAAAGCTACGTGAAAAGTTCGATCAGCTAACAATCCAAATGAATTCTAAAAAAGGAGCGAAAAGCAATGCAGAGAGCAGCGGCAGCAATACCAACCGATATAGCCAAAAAGGTGAATATGACTATGGATTCTGATGTTTGTGATACGCATGGCATGAATAAGATGAAGTTCGGTGGACAAGTTGTTTGCCCTCGTTGCTTCCTTGAAAACGAAAGTAAGAAGCTTCAGCAACAAGAACAAGCGAAATACGATGCGGATAAAGCGAACGAGAAGAAATTCATGTTCCACCAGCAAAGCATGATTGCCGATAGCAATATTAAGAAAGCAAATTTTGATAACTACCAACCTACTAGCGAGGAAGGAGCGAAGAACCTTGAACTTGCAAAGGCCATCGCAACGGATTATCTCAACGAAAAGGTGTTTAACACGATTATGGCCGGAAATTGCGGAGCAGGGAAAACACATCTTGCTTATGCTATCGCAGATCAACTTGCAGGAGCAGGAAAGTCAGTTGTATTCGTTACAGTCGGCGAATTACTACGGAAGATTAAAAGTACGTTCAGTAAAGATTCCTCCTTAACTGAGGATGCGATCATTCGAAGCTTAGTGAGAGCGGAAATATTAATAGTCGATGATTTAGGAGCAGAGTTAGGTGCGTTAGATGCCAATACAAAAGCGACAAACTTCATTAATAGGGTGTTATTCGATGTTTTCGATGGAAGGCAAGGTAAATCTACTATCTTCACAACAAACCTTACAGGAGAGCGTTTAGAGGGCGCATATGACGAACGGATTGTATCACGTATCTTCAATAACTTTAAAGCGCTGGTTTTCAAAGATACAAAGGATTATAGAAGAAAGGCATTGCCATTTTAAAAGGGGGAATTAAGAAATGAACAAGGACATTCAATTTTTAAAAGAATTGCAGCAGGAATTTAAAACGCAGGAAATCGACTGCCAAGCATCACCACGCTTTTGGGTTATTAAGGATTATCGAATTGTTCCAGGAAACGAGAAATATGACAGTGGGTATGAGGAGCGTTTCTTTAATGATGGCGATCACGTTGCGTTTCCTAAGTTTAGTAATTTTAAAGAATTCTTGGAGGATTATTACGAGGAAGAAATTGAGGAAGATGAAGAATTATTGGCACTTATCAATGATGAGAACGAGAGGTTCGATGAGTTATGGGAGTATGTAGAAAACAATTTAAATGATGACGGTTACTTTGATACAGCTTTTGTGAAAGAAGAAGAGTTCATTGTTCCTGACACGATGTTTTTAACAAAAGAAGAAGCTAAAAGCCACCTTAAAACAAATAATTATCATTACACTTCAAAAGCTCACACATACGCTATGACAGCATGGAGAGCGCCGAAAGTGAAACGATTACTAAATATATTAGAAACATTTGATTGGGATGCAATTAGTACAAAATAACCATTTTAAAAGGGGGAATAACAATGTGTGCATGTAACGGAACGGGAGTAATTCAGAACGACATTGGAACAGGGATGTATCAAATTGGGCCATGTATTTGCGAAGCGGCAAACATTACGCCAGAAGAAGTGGATAGAAAACGTCATGCCGTTATGGCGAGACTAAGAGCGATTCATCAATTACAACTGGAGGGGAAATGGGATGCCAAGACTTGGAACGGATTTGGAAAAGGAGAATTACACAATCGCAGCACAGCAAAGGAAATACATGAAGAATTCGCGTCGTAACATGTATATCGCTTTAGAAGAACTGGACCTGGTGTTTGATGAAAGCGAAGTGATTCGATTGCAAGAAATGTGGAAAGAGAACAAAAACATTATCGAAATTGCAAAAGAACTGGGAAGACACCAATTAGAAATCGCAGCATTAATAATGGATCAAGCGGATAAGAACGAAATTAAATCCCGTCCAATGGGGTTAGGAGCATGAAACAACTAACACTGGATGATGTTGTGGGGAGTTTCGATTATGCAGCAACAAGCACATCAGAGCGATTCTTAGCGAAGACACCCGTCATAACGACATACGCTGTGGAATTCTATGACAAGGAAGAAAAGCAACGTATTGATTGGTTCGATGTTAAGACGGAAAGCGAAGCGTGGAGCGCAGCAGTGAAAGAACATGGTAAAGGTATTCAGAAGATTGGGATAACTCGTTCTGACCGTACGAGAGATGAAATCATGGCATTGGATTAGGAGGAAAAAGAGAATGGCTTTAGATCGTTGGTTAACCGATGAGGAACGAGCAAGGGCAGCAGCTAACGGAATAGCTAAAAAAACATTATACTATCGGCTCTATAGAACGGATAAATGGGAACTGGAAGAAGCCTTAACAGCGCCACCTGGAACGGTTAGACATAATTATGAAGGAAAGAATCATAAGTGGCTTAAATTAGCCAGAGAGAACGGTATAAATACAAATACTTTTAATGACAGATTAAGACGTAAATGGGGACATTATAAAGCAGCTACAAAACCGGTGAGAAAAAAGAAGGTGTCAGGAAATGAAAAGCAATGAAAAACCAACCAATGAACAATACGAGATAGCAGAACGTAATGGTATCAGTAGGGTTAATGTAAATCAGCGAATTCGGTCAGGAAAGAAAACGATTAAAGAAGCAATCACTAAACCTATTCATGGTGAATTTAAAAGAAAATATCAAAAGTATATAGAGTTAGCTCAACTGAACGGAATTAGTTATTCAGCGTTCTATGCAAGGATAAAACTCAGTAAAAGGCATGTGTGGACGCCTTACGAAGCTGCAACTATCCCAACTAAAAAATATAGTGTTAGAGATAAAGACGGACAACCAAACCCAACTATAAAAGACTATGAAAAAGCTGAACAAATAGGAATTAGCAAGAAAAACGTAGATCAGAGGATAGATTGTGGATGGAGTGTTGAACGCGCAATAACAACTCCAGTCGGAACAAGTTGGGAAGGTCAGGAAAAGAATACAAAGTTACTGAAATTAGCAGAGAAAAATGGGATTAGCGAATCAACCTTCTATAGAAGGAAACGTAACGGCATGACGCCATACCACGCAGCTACCGCACCAAAAGGATTCGAAGAGTACATTCCTTTAGCGGAAGCAAACGGTATTAGTAATAAAGCATTTTATCAACGGGTTAAAAGGAAGATGGATCCGTATGAAGCAGCAACAAAACCACCGCGTAAATATAAGAAGAAGCAAATCAGCTAGGAGGAAAGATGGATAGGAAACAAATCTACATCGATGTGTTACTACATAAAGGGATTTATAAAGAAGAAAATACAGGACGTCAGCTTTATGAGATGTCGGAGCAGGAGTTATTCGAATTGATAAAAGGGGATGGAGAGAATGAGAGAGATAAAGTTTAGAGCATGGGACAACGTGAAGGATGAAATGTATTACGTCGGTGAAGAAGGAAATATAAGTTTTGGACTAGAGTCTAACGGTATTGTTGCATATGACTTAACAGAAGAGGAAGAAGAATTTAAGATTTTACATCATCTTAAATACATGCAATACACAGATTTAAAAGACAAAAACGGTAATGAGATTTATGAAGGTGATGTTGTTGATACGGTCTACGATGGAAAGTTATTTACTGGAGTAGTCATTTATGACGAATCTGAATTGGATTTTAAAGCAACAAATGGTGAAGAAAACTACGGTAGTAATTTTCAGTATCTTCCATGTTGCGATGAGGTAGAAGTAATCGGAAATATCTACGAAAACAAAGAATTATTAAAAGGAGATGAAAAATAATGAAATATACACAGCATGGCACGTTTGAAGTAACTCAATTATTAGCAGAAGCGAAGCAAAGAACATTTGTAATCCCTTATGATCATGGATGGATTATCACTTTCTCTGAAGTCAAAGGTAAATACGTTGGTGAGCATGAAGGAATAAAGCTTTTAGTTCATTTTGATAAATATTTATGTATGTATTGTGCTTCGGAATTAAGTTCAGGAATATGTGTTGCAAGGTCATTTAAAGAGAAATATGTGGTCCGGAAAGCCAAAAGAAGAATGGCCATTAAAAGAGGAGATTTCGAAAAGTATATCACTGCCCTTATAGAAGAATGTGGAGTTTTAAATGATGAAGAAGGAGCGAAACGATGAACGTAACAAGCTGTAATTACACGTATTGGGAAGAAGCAATTAAAGAGTTTTATAGAAAACAAGAAGTGGAAAGAGGTAAAAAGAATGGAAACTAAGATCATTATGTTTACGGGTAATACATGTTCAAAATGTATGAGAGCAAAGGCGATGCTTAATAATACGCCGCCAGGAATTGAATTTGAGTTAATTGAAAGAAATGTGGATGAAAATGAAAGTGATATGGAATTTCTTACGAAAAAATTGAAATCTAATTCATTACCTACTTTTCTTATCAACCCGGAAGAGGGTTCGACGGATTATAAACCATTGATTGGTTTTGATGAAAACATCGGCAAGATTATGAAAGCAATAGGACTATGAAGGGGTGTTTGGATGAAGGCTGAACATATCGAACTGTATGAACAAGCGCTGAATCACGAACAAGGACAAGCTAGTAAATGGTTTTGCGAGGTTAATAATTTAGAAGCGCAATTGCAAATAGCGAAGTCACATTACAAGCACCACACGGAAGAAAGAGATAGATTACAAAACTTAGTTGTGAGATGGAAGGGGCAAGGAAATGTTAAACATTCAGAAGATATTTGAAGCGCAAGATAAGTTAGATCGTAAAGTTGTTGAGGTTCACGGATTACAAGGGCAAAACCTAACTGGAGACGTGACACAGGCGTTATATACGGAGTTAGGTGAGTTAAGTAATGAGATTGGGTTCTTCAAGTATTGGAAAAAGAACAAAAAGGATGACAAGGCGCGTCAGTACGATGAATGGGCGGATTGCATGCACTTTATGGCGAGTTTGGGTAATAAGTACGGGCATGTAGAAATAATTTCAAGTGATTTTGCAAAAGAAGTATTGGTCGATGATGTAAAATACATGATTTCTGAAGATGTTAGTTATCATAATCTATTCAAAAAAATATACAAAGCGGAATTAAATAAAATATCAGATTATGGAATCTCGTTATCTTGCTTGTTAGTAATTGGAATGAAATTAGGAATGACCTATGAAGATATGGAAAAGTCGTATTTCGATAAGAATCAGGTTAACTATGATCGGTTAGCAAGCGGATATTAATATCAAATTTGAATTTTGTAGAAAAGGAGAATGAACATGGAAGGTCAATGTGAACATTGCGAATGCGAATTTGAAGTGAATTTTACTGATTATCTATTGAGTGATGAACCGTATTTAAGTTTTTGTCCTAATTGTGGTCAAAAGGTAGATTAAACATTTTATAACAAAAGCGTTATTTTGGAGGTATTTTAATGATTGGTCAATACGCTAAATATTGTCGCATGGAAGCCATCATTACAAAGGTCTTTGATGATTGTATGGAAATTTATTTCAAAAGACCGAATCCGTATTCACTATTCACGAGCGGAGAATGGGTTAGGGAGATTGTAGATGGTTCTGAATTTGAAAAATCACTTAAACCAATATTTGTAGACGGTAAACCTGTAATGGTGAAGAAAACAATATTCGGCAACATAAAATATTTAAATTTCCGTCATTAAACAAAAACGCTATTTTAGCAGAAAGCGAGGTGGTGATATGAGTCTTACTTTTATAGATTGGTTCGCTGGTGTTGGTATGACACGTATCGGGATGGAACAGGCAGGGCATAAATGTGTTGGCTATTGCGAATTTAATGGCCCAGCAAGAAAAACATATGCAACTATGCATAGCACGGAAGGGGAATGGGCAGAAAATGATATCAGATATGCAAAAGGAATTGATATTCCGAGAGCTGATATTTGGTGTGCAGGGTTCCCTTGTACCGATATATCAAAGAATGGAAAGCAAAAAGGACTTGCAGGAGAACGATCCGGATTATTTACAGAAGTTATCCGGCTCATCAAAGAAGTACCTGAACATAAGAAACCTGCCTACCTGCTCTTTGAAAACGTTGATAACACATTATCAGTCAATAAAGGATGGGACTTTGCCCGTATTCTCACTGAAATGGATGGAGTCGGGTATGATGCGGAATGGGATGTTATCACCTCAACAGAGGTTGGGATCCCTCAAAGGAGGAAAAGAATATTCATTGCAGGATATCTTAGAGGTTCAGGTGTCCGACGAATATTTAGTTGATACAGAAAAGAACAGCTGCATTTTAGAAGTAACGAAAGATTATGTAAAAGTAAGACAGGCCACTAAACAAGGATATGACATCGGTGTAGTCGGTGACGCTATTAATATAGCAGTACCAACATCTAAGACACGCAGAGGTCGCATAGGGCATGGTGTAGCGCAAACATTACTTAGATCCAGGGAACAAACTACTTTACGTGACGGGAAGTTATACTGGCTCACAGAAAGAGAATCGTGGCGATTACAAGGGATTCCTGACGAATACTTTGATCGTGCTAAAGAAGTAACATCGCCAAATCAATTGTATGCACAGGCTGGCAACGGATTGACGGTTAATATAGCGAAGTTTATTGGTTTAAGGATGGGATATGAAGAAGAATAAAAGAGCAGCTAGCAAAAGCTAACTGCTCAGGTTAAGAAATGGGTTGTCTACAGTATTGACGGAATATTGAGTTTTATTCAGGGGAGGAAGAAGAAAAATGGCTAAAATCAAAATAATAGAAGGTCAGGAAATATTCGTTACTAATTTAGGTGGTTGGTACTCAAAACCTAAGGCTAATTTAGAAAAGTGGATTGTTGTTAAAGCAAATGGCACAAGCTTTTATGCTAATCCAGAAGGTGTAGAAGATAGATCACCATATAAATTCAGTCAAAAAGATTTTCTTCATAGAAGCGGTTTTGCTGATGATTATAAAGCGTATCTTACAGAAAACGAATATTGGGAAATGATTGAACGTGGTAAAGAAAGAGTCCAATTAAGAAAAGAATTAAAAGACACGGTCGATAAGATGTCACTGATAGAACTACGTAAATTAAAAGAAGTACTATTTTCAACAAAATAATCCTTTGATAGAAAGTGAGGTTACTAGTTGATTAAGAAAAGAAAACAGCAGAAACGAAAGAAAGCAACGAAACCGAAGATTAGAAGTAAAGAAGTTATATATGATGATATAAAATTCGATAGCAAAACAGAATGCGACTATTATAAGTACCTAAAAACAAGGGGTGACGTCTTGCAAATAGATGTTCATCCCGAATACGAACTAATCCCAACATTCACGATTAAAAGCAGTATAACAAAGAGTGGGAAGTCGAAAAAGGCAGCTATGAGGTTTACACCAGACTTTAAAGTAACGTACTCAGATGGGCGTGTAGAGGTTGTAGATGTTAAAGGCCATAAGAAGGCAATCAATGAAGGGTTCCCGTTACGTAAGAAGTTATGGGAGTACTTAAATAAACAGGAGTTAATCGTTGTGATATGGGACAAGAAGTTAGGTGAATGGACAAGATCATAAAGGGAGCTGAGTAGATGATTCCAAGATACAAAGGTACAAGAGAATTCATGCTGTATATGAAAGAGCTGGGTTTTGGGAGTAATCAGTATGTTTGGATATTCGATGTATTTAAGTATCGTGAGTTAATACAACATTTAGAAGAAGGATGGGCTATTCATGATGAGGATAAGAGGATGTCAGCTTTACAGAGAACAACAGCTTAATGGATAACGGAACCATGCAGAGTAGATTGGTGGGGGCTACTTTACTAAGCATGTTTCCCTTATTCAGTAGACAATCATTAAAATTTCACGTACCTAATGTGATGTTAAAAAGACAAATTCAGAAATAGGGGGATTACAGATGGAGCAATTAGCATTCTTTCCAGAGCTAGATAAAAAGACAGAAAAGAAGGTACAAAAGGAAGTTGTAAAAATTTTAAAGGATTACAGAGCTTTAAAGGTTTGTCTTGAAAATAAAGCTGAACAAAAACGAGAAGGTGTTAGCCCATTCCCCGAAATTCGAGATACGAAGCATATTAATGAAATCAAGTTTAGACAGGTAGAGAGGGTGTTGGATTATGGTTTGGATGAAGATGAAGCTAATATCATTAAGCTGAAGTATTTAAGCAATAAGAAGTTGACAGACGATTATATTTACAATGAATTATTAATTAAAAAAGATCCTTACTACGTGAAGAAAAAGAATGCTGTTAGATTGATTGCTACGGCATTAGGGATGATTTAATTTTCAAGAGAAGGAGAGTAAGAGTATGAACTATATGTATGTTATTTATACACTAGATACCTTTGCAAGAAAAAGTAATATAGCTATCGCTAAAACAGAAGATGATGCAAATAAAGCAATTATGGGTTTGAGAGCAAACGGTATGAATGTTGGATATGACAAAGTAGAAATTTGGGAAACTATAACACTAATACAAAACTGAAAAACACCGAGAAAATCCCGACAAAATAGGGGATAAAAAGGGGGAATTTTGTTAATGAAATCAACGGTATTCTTAATGTACAAGCTCTTTGAAAACCGCATAACGAAGAGGATTAGTACACCTTAACGTATACTGCGGAAGGGCAGGCATGGGCGGTAAGAATCTCGCCGTAAGGGTGGTAAGATTCCCTTAAACTAGCTAAAACATATTCCAGTGTGGCGGGTGTGAGATAACTCGCATTCGTCATGCTGTTTTACTTCTTATTGAGTGTATAAGCGTTCCGCCTTTCGTTTGTAGGCTCATAGGTAGTAAAACCACACCTGTCATGTGGATTTCTTGTTTTCTTTGTTATAGGATCTTTTTACAAATTGGATGATGGTCAGTTAGATTGGATGAACTTCATGTCATAAAAGAAGTGACAATTGATTTATTAGGAGTTGCTCACGACAATAACTAATGTAAGTCAAGGTTCTTCTTCTAAACGATTAAACGAGCAGAGAGCTTCCGCTCTTTGTTTGAGCCAATACAGCTGAACATTCCCCTCAGTCTTGTGTGTTGGTTCAAACAAGGCGCCGGAAGAAAGATATGCGTCTTGGATATAATCACATTGTGTAAAAGAAATTGGTGAAAATGACATTAAGTAGCCGACTCCACGGAGTATAAACGAGAAGATTCTTAGTCTTCTCCCAGTCACCGAACACAGGGCGTGTAGCCATACTAGTTGATACGGTGGTTTGGAGAATGTTAAGAATAATCTTGACATCAATCTAAGAGATACTTATTGCCATTTGTTATCTCTCTTCCCCTTTAGGAGCTGTCACCTTGCGGTGATGGCTTTTTGTTTTGTAGGATTTTCTTCTTTTCTGTCGAATAGATAGATTGGGAAAGGAGGAGATAAAATGGAGCCAATTTATGTATTAAAAACTTTCATGTACCCGGTTAAGAGCAGTAATGGAATTGAATACTGGGAAATAAAACTTTCTGATGTTAATAGTATTTATTATGGCGGCGCACGTTGTATGAATGACGATGGACTATTTATTGAATTTAAAGAATTAGGTTCAAGAGATGAAGCGCAAGCAATAAATTATATGGTTAGCATGATTAAAGAAAACTTATAATTTAAAACCACAAGCATCCATAACGGGTGCTTTTTTCTTTGTTATATAGAAATTACACATTAAACATTTATGCGGTGGCGGAATAGGTAGACGAACACATGTAACGATGTGGAGTGCGGTGTTATCACTCTGACAATGAACCTTGTTAACGGGTTTAATAAACTGACACTATAATCATTGTCATGCAAGGCGCAAATCCTTGCCCGCATATTAAACAAAATGGACATTTGGTTAGGAGGATAAGGATGGAATTAACATTAGAAGGATTAGAACAATGTTTTAATGAAGCAGCAAGTGAAGAGGCTAACTATGTAGCTGTACAGATTGAAATGGATGGCTTCCCTAGTGATGAGGTAATTATTAATGATAAACATAATATCGTTTCTAAATTAGAGTATTACAAGAAAACTTACAATGAAGATTTAGAGCATAGATACGCTGCAGGTATTCGTATTGTAGGTTATGCATATGGATACTCGTTCTCTGGAGTTCAACGTGAATTAGGACTAGTGATTGAATAGTGATTAAACCAATAGCAATTAGGAGGATGAATGATGGAAGAGAGAACAATTAAGTTTGAAATTGTAATTGAAGGTGAGTGTACACCAGAAGAACAATCTAAAGTTAGAAAAATGTACGATTTCATTGAGCAATATGCTAAAGATCACGGATATAAAGCTACAAAAACGGCAGGAGTTAAGGAATTAATGGAAAACGATAAAAAGAATACTGTTGCTGTAAAAGTAGACGTTGATACAAAAGAAGCTAATGAAAATATTGCAGAGTTAACTGCTGCTGCTAATGAATGTGTGGCCGCATTGGAGAAGTTGGAGAGACTTACTAATAAGTTTTCTGGTTTCCCTCAAACTAAGATTTCAGTTCATGCTGATACAATTGCACAACGTATTAATAGTGCCGAATCAAATCTCAGGATTTAAATCATGACTAAAATAATAGCAATTATCGTAGGCGCTGCCGTGATCTGGTGGGCGTCTTGTTTGTTGTTAAGGAAAGATAAGGGGTAATAAGAACATGACTAGAGAAGAAATGATTCAATTCGTCATTGATGGTGGAAAAGAGTTTGGAGAAGATTACACTCTTAAAGGATTAGAGAATATGCCTGATGAGGAATTGAAGAAACAAGTTGAATGGGTGGACTATCTGTTGGGTAAGTAATTCTAACAAAACAAACGAACACAACGAACGAAAATAGAGGAGGGAAAACAAGTGAGATATACAACTGTTATCGAAGAAGGTTTAAGTTTTGGTGATGCGATAAATGCATTAAAGAAAGGCAAGAAAGTAACTCGTGCTATTTGGGGTGGTTATTGGTTTTTATCAAATAAACCATATCTTAATGAAACAAAGGACGAAGGATACAAGACATCATTTTATTTAGGTCCAACTATTTTTGCGGTTTTAAAAGATATGGGCGGTGTTGCTCCTGCTCAAGCGTACCAATCTGATATGTTAGCGGACGACTGGATGGTGGTTGAATAATGAATAATAGAGAACAACTTGAAAAAGTCTTTAAAGAAGCATTTGAGAATGAAGCAGAATATGTATTTGTTGAAATATTCATGGAAGGTTTTCCATCAACGGAATTAATTGTAAATCCCACTACAAATATTATTCCTAAGATGGAGTATTATTTAAAAACATACAATGAAAATCTTAATCATAAATTTTCAAAAGGTATCCGTATTTTAAACTTCGGCGCAACGAATGACTTAGGTCTATTGGAATATCATTATCACGTGAAAGGGGATAAATAAGATGGGGAAAGAGACGTTTATTAAATTATCAGAATTAGAATCAATTAAAGAGAAACTTGGTGTGCAGTTAATTAAACAACGAGATGAAGATGGAGAAATTGGTATTGAAGAAGCTGTCACAGCAGGACAGATTGCATTAGTAAACAATTTAATGGTTAAAGCGCAAAAGAAAGAACAAAAGGTAAAAAATACAATCGCTAAGGAAGAAATTGATAGTATTTTAGAACGAACACAGTTCACAGTAGAAGAGTTTCATGGTAAATGCACTGTGGTAGTTGCTAAATTACCGAATGGATTCATTTTAACGGAGTCTAGCGCGTGTGTTGATCCTGCCAATTATGACGTGAATATCGGTATCGAAATCTGCAAAGACCGAATTACGAATAAGATTTGGGAATTAGAGGGATATCTCTTGCAATGTGAAGTTTCATTCAAAAATAGAGGAGGGGAATCATGAGTCAACACGATGTTTTATTTAGTATTACTGAAGATGGTCGCGACGGCATCAATTTTCAAGTACATGGAAGTAAAGTTAAAAACATTCTAAATCAGAAGGAAGAAGTTCTTGATGTGATGGAACGACTAAGAAAAGCTTTAGTAAATGAAACGTATCCGTTTAACAGACCGAAAACCGAACGAAAATATAGATAGTTAACAAGGTGAAGTTTATGCAGGAAATAACGGTGATTAGGTGCTGAAAACCCGCTAAACTACGCTATGTATAAAATCATGCATAAAGAACTGGAATTATATGTTACGGGAAGTAAGTGGTATCAACGATTTCCCATAATATCGGTTTTTAAGAACTGCCTATAACAATAATTATGTAAACTAGAAAGAAAACATTGTGTATGAAATATTAATTTCCCTGTATAAATTAGTTTTCGGTATAAATTTTAAAAAATATGATTCATTTAGCGATTAGCGAAGAGGTGAGTGAGAGATGAAAGAAGCGTATTGGAAAATCAGTGGAGTGAAATACAAAGTAGTTAAAGTAAAAGGATTAGCAAAAGAACATGGCGTCATTGGACAAATATTATATGACGAGTTAATTATTAAAATTGATGCAGATTTACCAGTTGATCGCCAGGAAGAAACATTCATTCATGAAATGCTGCATGGTGTATTCTTTGAAGCAGGATATACAGAACAAGATGAAGATATGATTAATCGTGTTGGTAAAGTACTTTATCAAGTGCTGAAAGATAACGGGGTAGCGTTTGGGACTATTAGTTATGAATAACCAACAATTTCAAAATCAAATAGAAGTGGCCAAAAGAGACTTAGAAATGACGGATGAACAATTAGCACGTCATCTGAAAGTCTCTTTTTCTTATTACACGAAAATCGTGAAAGGTAAGGTGATTTTACCCGTGATAAAACGTAGAGCATTCCTTACGCGTATTGATGGGTTATATAAGAGGTGTGGGATGAAATAGCAATACGTACCTACACCAACTATTTAAGAGGGGGTGTGGTGGTGTGACGTGAGCAGAAGAAGCGTGGAGCGAGATAAAGCGTTTGAAATTTATAAGGAACATAATGGGAACATAACCAATCGTAAAATAGCTGAACTGCTTTCAACATCCGAAAAAACTGTATCTGAAAAAACAGTTGGTGGATGGAAAACGAAAGATAGTTGGGTGAAGCAGTTGGACGGAGTACTCCGAGGAAACGAGCGGAGTACTCCAGTAGAAAAAGCGGAGTACTCCAGTAAGAAGGGTAAGCGTGGCGCTCCAAGGGGTAATGCAAACGCAGCAGGTAATCGAGGGAATACGAACCCTAAATGGGGTAACAAGAACGCAGTTGGTCACGGTGCGCCGGAAAGAAATGATAATGCAGTAACTCATGGGTTTTTCCGCAAACATTTTCCAGAGGAAGTTATGGAACTTATGGAAGAGATTGCAGCAAAGGAACCATTAGATATGCTATGGGAAAATATATCAATCCAGTATGTTGCCATTATCAGGGCGCAAAGGGTAATGTTCGTTGAATCGAAAGAAGAAATGATTAAAGAACTTAAAAAGACCAGATCTGAAGTGTTTCAAGATGACAACAATGCTATTACAACAATACCGACTGAAGAGGAATATGAGTTTCAATTCGCATGGGACCGTCATGCTACATTTATGAATGCACAGTCCAGGGCAATGAGTACCTTATCTTCCTTAATCAAACAGTTTGACGATTTAGCAAATAAGGATGATAAACGTCGTTTAGAACTTGAACAGATGAGGTTGGATATTGATAAGAAGAAAGCAGAAATAACGGCTTTAACTGGTGATGAAGATGATGATAATGCAGAAGCAATTCAAGATTTCTTACAAGCGACTGCTCCTGATCCAGAAAAAATTAAAGCGGTGTTTGGTGATGTAGATGGCGAGGATTAAGAAACGAAAGACCAAATCCTTTAAGTTTCAACCTTTTTCAGATAAGCAATTACAGCTGTTATGGTGGTGGAGAGACCATTCTCCCTATAAGGACCATGATATTGTAATTGCTGATGGAGCGATACGATCCGGTAAAACAATATCCATGATATGTAGTTTCCTGCAATGGTCACAAGAAAAGTTTAAAGGTGAGTCGTTTATTATTGCTGGTAAATCAATCGGCTCATTAAAGCGTAACGTTATCAATCCGATGATTCAGATTCTTGCAGCATGGGGATGGCGATATGATTACAATCGTTCAGAAAACTATCTGCAAATCGGATGGAATACGTACTACTTATTCGGAGCTAATAAGGAGAACTCACAGGATACACTGCAAGGGTTAACCGCTGCTGGCTCATTAGCAGATGAAGCTGCTCTATTCCCCAAATCATTTATAGATCAAATGATTGGGCGTTGTTCTGTTGATGGAGCAAAGGTATTTATGAACTGTAACCCGGGTTCACCATATCACTTTGTGAAAACAGAACTTATCGATAAGAAAAAAGAGAAGTTAGTTTGTCACTTGAAATTCACAATGGATGATAACTTATCTCTTTCTGAGAAAGTAAAAGACCGCTTCAAGCGTATGTTTAGTGGCGTATTCTATCAGCGCTATATCTTGGGATTATGGGTAATGGCAGAGGGCTTAATATACAGCATGTTTAATAAAGATGAGCATGTTGTACCATCGCATCCAAGAAAATATGAGCAGTATTATATCGCCTGTGACTATGGTACACAGAACCCTATGGCATTTGGTTTATGGGGCTTATGCGGTGGTATCTGGTATAAGGTGAAGGAGTATCATCATGATGCACGTAAAAAGAATGTGCAGAAAACAGATGATCAATATTACGATGATTTAGTTGAATTTGCAAATGGTCTAACCAAACGTATTATCGTGGACCCTTCTGCAAGTTCATTTATTATTTTACTGAAGCAAAAAGGTTGGAAAGTGAAGAAAGCAAAGAACGATGTATTAGATGGAATACGAAATGTAGCAACTTCATTAACAACCGAATTGATTAAATTCTGTGACTGTTGTAAAGAGACATTGCGTGAATTCTCCTCTTATGTATGGGATGAGAAAGCGATGGAACGCGGTGAAGATAAACCAATTAAGCAAAATGACCACCAAATGGATAGCGACCGTTATTTTGTGAATACAATCCTATTCGGTAATGTAAAAGCGAAAGCAGTGCCATCTCTATATTAAAGTGAGGTGAAATGATGAAAAGGTCAACTATTAGAATGACAGTTAACAATCCGACCAGTGATGTGATTAAGGAAATAATTAAACTACATTCTGCTTCAAAAAATGCGACTTTAAGTCTATACAATCGTTATGACCAAGAGGGGTTGGAGATACAAAAGCGCTCTATGCCGGACCCGAAGAAACCAAATAATAAACTACCTCATGATTATCGAGGTTACATTATCAATCAATCAGTTGGTTATTTGTTTGGTAAACCAATTTCATATCAAATTGATAAGATGAAATACGATGAGCAAAAGCATGAGACTTTTAGTAGACATCTTGCTAACTTTAATACTCTTAATGTTATGGATGATTTAGACAGTGAGTTAGGGAAATTAACTAGTATTTGTGGTTATGCTGCAAGGCTGCTATATGTTGATAAAAGTGGAACTGAGCGGGTTATGAATCTGAACCCTTGGGAAGTTGTATTTATCCAAGATAAGAATGAAATTAGTCATGCTATCCGTTACTATAAGATTCCTATCATAGTCGGTAACGAACAAAAGGAACGCACGAAAGTAGAGTGGTATGACTCTAATGATATCTACTTTTTCGTTGAGAATGAGGATGGTAAATTTGTTCCAGATCAGGAAGATAATGAAGAGGTAAAATCTCACATGTTTAATTATGTTCCGGTTATCCTTTTTCAAAACAACAATGAAGAAAAAGGTGATTTCGAAAAAGTGGAAGCTTTAATTGATGCATATGATAAAAATCGTAGTGATTCAGTAAATGAAGTAGAGACATTTGCTAATGCATATATGAAATTTAAAGGTACAAGCGTTGATAAGGATGTAATTGATAATGCGAAGCAAACGGGTGCGTTTGAAGTCCCTGAAGATGGTGACGTAGATTTTATTACCAAAAATATCAATGATACCTTTGTGGAAAATACACGCAAAAACTTGAACGAGGATATACACAAGTTCTCTGCATCTGTTGATATGGCAGATGAGAAGTTTTCTGGATCTGCACAAACTGGAGAAAGTCGTAAATGGAAACTTATTGAACTTGAGAATAAAGCCGGAACAAAGGCGAGGAAGTTTGGTAAGGGTCTGCGTGAACAATTTAAAGTTCTTTGTAGTGCATGGACAAAGAAAGAGATCCATATCAATTATTTAGATGTTTTTTGGGAGTTTAAAAGAAATCTTCCGATTGACCTCTTATATGTTGCCGATTTCGCATCTAAATTAAAAGGTATTCATAGTGACAGAACAGTTTTGGAGCAAATACCTTACATTGATGATGTCGATTATGAGTTGCAACTGATGGAAGAAGAAAAAGAGGGGTTAATTGATTTAGATAATTTACCAAAAGAAGATGAAGACGAGGACATTGAGTAGGTGATTTGATATGAATCTGTTCGAAATCTTCAAGTTGATTAATCGGCGTATCGGTCAATTAATTAAAAAAGCAGAACGGGCAATTGCTCGTCAATATGCTAAAACATTAGTTGAGATTAGAAAACTGATGGCAGAGCAATATGAAAAGTATGAGCAAAACGGAGAATTAACACTTCAAGAAATGCTCAAATATGATCGGCTGAATAAGCTGAACAAACGGATTAACTGGATTATGGGAGTTAATCATAAAGAAGTCAGTAAACACATGACTAAAGTGTTAGGAGAAGTATATAAAGATGGATACCACCTAACAGCATGGGGTGTAGAAACAACTACACTTACCAAACTAGGATATGCATCCGTGAGACCAGAATCACTTACTGCAATGCTACAGAATCCAGTAGCAGGATTGACACTGAAAGCTCGTTTAGAAAAGAACCGGGCTGATATCATTCATAAGATCCAGCAGGAAGTCACACAAGGCTTACAGGAGAATGAGACATATGCTATTATGGCAAAACGCTTAAAAGATTCATTAGAGGGCGATGTTGTCAAAGCTACTCGTATTGTTCGAACAGAGGGACATCGCGCTGTCGAGAGTGCGAAATTTGATGCGGTAAAACAAGCGGATAAGCAGGGAATCATAATGATGAAACAATGGAACACTTTAGAGGATGAACGAGTCAGACCTGCTAAAGGCAGAAAAGGGATTGCGAATCATCGTATGCTGAATAATAAAAAAATTCCTGTTCATGAAATGTTCAATGACGGATTAAGTGAAGGTCCTGCGCCATCATTACTACCTGCTGCATCCAGTTCAATTAATTGCAGATGTTTCTTAACTTATTCAGTAGAACGTATTGAAAAACCACAACATGATGAACTAGAAAAAATAGCGTTTGATGATTGGAAAAGAGAGCGATTAAATTCCTGAATATGGTATAATTGAAGTGCAGGATAGATATAGATTAGCTACCTATATTGAAAGACGAAATCCCGATTTCGTTTCCTGTTTTATTCATCGGGAAAACCATTCGGGAGGTTTTTTCATGTTTAGAGTCTGTTTGGGGTGTAAGAAAGAATTACCAGCAACGAGAGAATATTATCATTACACAAACAAAACGAAGGATAACTGTGCTTCAAGATGCAAAGTGTGTTTAGGCAGTAAAAGTTATGGTGTAAAAGAACCTAATAAGGTTTTTCGAACAAAAGAGGGGTATAAAATTTGTACGCAGTGCAGAATGGAATTACCGTATTGCGATTTTTTTGTTTGCAATGATAATAAAGATGGTTATTACTCGAAATGCAAAGGATGTTACTCCGAATATAAAAAAGAAATACGAAGAAGACCTGAACAAAAAGAAAAAAGCCGTTTATACAATACAGAATACAGAAAAAGGTATTACGCTACTGAACATGGTAAACGGATAAATGCTATAAATTGTCAACGTAGAAAACATCGTAAAAAGCAAGCAATTGATAATTATGATATAAGGATTTGGGAAGAAACGCTTGAATATTTTAATCATAAGTGTTCTTATTGTGATTCTTCTGAAGAATTATATCAGGAACACGTAATACCGCTTAGTAAAGGTGGTAGTTACACAAAACAAAATATCATTCCTGCTTGTTTATTTTGTAATAGTAGTAAGCATAACAATGAGTTAGAAAAGTGGTATCCTAATCAAACGTTTTTTAATCAAAAACGACTTGAAAAAATTTATAAATGGATTGGATACAATTTTAAAAATAAAACGCAACAGTTAAGCATCCTATAACGGGTGCTTTTTATTTTGTCCTAAGTACGACTTTAAACTGCTAAAAACATTGAACTTCAATAGGGGCTAAATAAGCAACTATGAAGGGCAAGGAGGATACTACGATATGAAATTATCATTATATAGAAGAATGCATCAGCCAGTTTTAAGATTAGGGAACATGCAGTATTTCAGTGACCCTAATCCAGATCCAACCCCTACGCCTACGCCAACACCAGAACCGAATCCAGAACCATTGCAAATCACACTTGAAGCAGTTCAATCGTTTGTAAATGATGATGATAGTGGGAAGAAGTGGTTACAATCGCTCACTGATACACGAGTAACGGATGCTATTAAAACATATGAAAACAAAACGCTTCCGAAAAAGATTGAAGATGAAATTGCAAAACGATTTCCTGCTGAAACGGAAGACCAAAAGCAATTACGTAGTCTTAAACAACAATTTGAGCGACTGGAAGCAGAAAAACATAAAGAGACTCTTAAAAACAAAGCGTTATCTATCGCTACCGAAAAGGAGTTACCTACTAAGTTAGTTGACTACTTTATTGGGAGTGATGAAGAGACGACAATTCAAGGTCTTGGCGTATTAGAGGAAGTATTTTCGTTAGCGGTACAACAAGCAGTTGAAGAAAAATTCAAGCAAGGTGGACGTGACCCAAAACCACCAGCTGATCCAGGGAAAACCTTAACAAAAGAAATTATTGAAAAAATGACTCCTGATGAAATTAATGAAAATTGGGAGCAAGTTGAAAAATTCTTAAAAGGACAATAGGAGGCGGTAAGCTATGGCAATTAATAATTTTATCCCAACAATTTGGAGTGCTCGTTTACTTCAAAATTTACAAAAGACATTAGTATTTGGACAACCAGGAATTATTAACCGAGATTATGAAGGTGAGATTAAAGCTGCTGGAGATACAGTTAAAATCAATAACATCGGTAAAGTGACAGTTGGTAACTACACGAAGAATGGCAATATGAGTGATCCAGAAACATTAACGGATGCTACTCGTAATCTTGTTATCGATCAATCTAAATTTTTCAACTTCCAAATTGATGATGTTGATAAAATCCAGCAAAATCCTAAGTTAATGGATGAAGCAATGAAAGAAGCTGCTTATGCATTGCGAAATCAAGCAGATCAGTTTATTGCATCTCATTATGTAGAAGCGGCGCATGTGATTGGTAATGATGCGACACCTGTTGTTCCGACAAAAAACGATGCGTATGAATACCTTGTAGATCTATCAGTGAAATTAGATGAAGCAGATGTGCCAGAGCAAGGTCGATGGGTTGTTCTACCACCTTGGTATGAAGGTATGATGCTAAAGGATGACCGTTTTGTAAAAGCAGGGAACTTACCTTCTGATCAGCGTTTGTTAAATGGTGTAATCGGACAAGCTGCTGGTTTCCTTGTATTAAAATCTAACAATGCACCAAAAACAGGAACAGGCGCAACTGAAAATTCGAAAATTATTGCTGGTCATAATATTGCTTGGTCTTATGCGGAGCAAGCAACTCAAGTTGAAGGATACCGTCCAGAGAAACGATTTGCTGATGCGGTGAAAGGTCTCCATCTATACGGCGCGAAGGTAACACGTCCAG
Organism: Bacillus hominis; assembly: GCF_018332515.1. Classification (GTDB taxonomy): domain Bacteria; phylum Bacillota; class Bacilli; order Bacillales; family Bacillaceae_G; genus Bacillus_A; species Bacillus_A hominis. The sequence continues at coordinate 31,367 of NZ_BOQD01000034.1, forward strand.
AAGCATTAGCAGTATTGAGTGCAAAACGCGCATAAAAAACAACCATAAGAGGGCTTATATAGCTCTCTTATTCTCTTTTATAGGAGTTGATATGATGTGGATTAAAAATAACAAGACTGGTCATGTTTGGTATGTATCAGAAGAACACGGAAGTCGATTGTTGAGATATGAAGACTTCGTATCTATTGATGAGCCACAAAAACAACAAATCGACTTAAATGAGCTTACTGTTACAGAATTGAAAGAATTAGCGAAAGAGAAAGGTCTCAAAGGGTATAGTAGCTTAAATCGTGAGGAGTTAATTGAACTTTTAAACGGTGAGTAATGAAAAGGGGGCGAGCTTGTGGCATTAACAGATGAACAATACAGAGCTGGAGCAATTGCTCATATAAACGGTTTTTGTTCGCCACAATTTACAGATGGATCTTTACCTCCTGATGTTGAAATTGCTGTAGATATGATTATGAAATCGATGAAAGAAAGCCAAAACGTTGCGAGCCAATCCTTAGGTGATATGAGTAAGAGCTTTTTCGAGGGTGCAACATATCGGTCTGCTCTGAACTTTTTAAAACCGTATCGGAAAGTAAGGTTCCGATAATGGGTGTCACTATTCGCAGTACGAGTAATACCAATCGTATTAAGAGGGCATTAGAAAAGCTAGGGCGTAAGAAAATTACAGTAGGTATTCACGGCGAAGATAACTATCAATATCCGAATGATGCCGACTTAGTTACTATTGCAGCGGTACATGAATTTGGTACCACTATATTACCGAAAAAGGGTGAATGGCTAACGATTCCGCTTATCCCTGAAGCAAAGAACAAACGTGCTTCTGACTTCCCGGGGCTAGTGGCACTTGGGATTCAAGATGGAAGTAATGGTGTTTTAGCGCTAGTCAATAATGGTGATATAAAGCCAGTGTTTGCTCTTATGAGGTCGGTAACGATTCCAGAACGTTCATTTATTCGTACAGGCTTTGACAGTAACGTTGATAAGATTGGCAATAAAATCGAATCGTTCTTAGATGACGTAATTAACCTACGTCTTGATCCGGATGTGTTTGTAGATATGATTGGCATGGAGTTTGCTGGTATGATACAGCGCCATGCTAGGACTGTAAAAAGTCCACCTAATGCTGCATCTACAAGAAATGTAAAAGGTTCTTCTAATCCTCTGCATGATACTGGTCGCATGATTGGGGCTATCCGACACGAGGTGGAGTAATGAGTGGAAAAGCATTTCAATTTGCTGATTTCGTTGAAGAATTCCAAGTATCGTTTATTGTCCATGTAGAAGCGACTGAGGGACATTATGACGATGAAGGAAAGTGGATACCAGGTGCAAAGGTGCAACCACAACACATGATAGGTATTATTCTTCCTCTTACAACGGATGAGTTACAAAAGGAAGCGAATGGTACCTATACGAGAAAAGACCGCAAGATTTATACGTTAGAACCGTTAAAAATAGGTCAGAAAATCGAATACAAAAAGCAAATGTATACGATAGATACAAATAAAGATTATGAAGATTATGCAGATGTATATATGTACTATGCAAAGGGGGTAGACGGATGAATGCAAAAGAATTAAGAGCCATCCTTATCCCTGCTATAAAAAAACATTGTGCTGCTCCTATCATTATGGCTGATCAAATGGGTGAAAGACCAAAAGTAGCACATGCAACATATAAATTTACAACTGCACATGGAAAAGCAGTAGGACAAGCGGAAGAAACTGGTGTTGTTATCAATGGCGAATATAAGTTACAGAGATTAAGTGATTACAAAGTTACTATCTCATTTACTTCTTATGCTATGGATGATGATGATTCTGTTGTATTAGCGCAGAAGATATATGACTGGTTCTCTTTTGCTGGATTAGATGTACTGCAAAGTATCGGTGTAGCAGTTGCAGATCAGACCGATATTATCAATCGTGATGCATTCGTAATTGAGGATTATGAGCGCAGAAACGGTTTTGATGTCATTTTAAGAGTACCTCATCAGCAACTAAAAGACATTGAGTGGATTGATAGTGCTGTGATAACAGAAGGAGGAATTTCTCATGGGTAATCGTTACGTTAGTGTAACTATCACGAGACAAACAAAAGCTGTGAGCCAAAAAGGATTTGGTTTACCGCTTATTTTATCTACAGACAAGAAGCTGGATTACAAAGAATATACGGATATTGATGGAATTGGCACTGATTATGGTACTAATTCTGAAACTTATAAAATGGCATCGGCTATTTTGGGACAAGCGCCACGTCCGGAAAAGCTAGCTGTGCTAGGTGTTACTTATACGGAAACAGGGAAGCCGACTGATTTAAGTGCAGCTCTAAATGAATTAGTTAAGAAATATAACGATTTCTTTTATCTACATTGTACGAATCAATCCGATCCAGTTGTTACGGAGCTTTCTAAATGGATTAATACACAAGAAAAGTTCTATTTTGCATCGACAGTAAACAAAGTACTGGCGAAAACATTAAACTCGCAAAATACTGTCATTCTTGTGCATCCTGCTCCAGAAAAATATCCAGCAGCAGCTTGGGTTGGTGTATGTGCGCCACAACAAGTAGGTTCGTACACATGGACATTTAAAACATTAAATGGAATTGCTCCTGCTGATTATGATGTAACAGCAATTGGAGAGATCGAAACGAACAATGCATCAACTTATATCACTGAGGGTGGCGTGAACATTACTTCAAAGGGTGTTACTACGTCTGGTGAATACATCGATATTCTGCAAGGTCAATATTTCTTAAAAGCTCGAATGACAGAAAACGTATTCGGGTTATTAGTGCGTACTCCAAAAATCCCTTATACGGACGCTGGTATTGCACTTGTTATTGCAGAGGTTGAGAAAACACTAAAAACAGGTGTGAATCAGGGAATTATCGCGACGGATAATGATGGGAATCCACTTTACAGTATTACTGCTCCTACTCGTGCAGAAGTAAGCACAAACGATAAAGCGCAGAGAATCCTTCCGGATGTGAAATGGGAAGCAACAATTGCTGGTGCAATTGAGAACGTAAAAATCAATGGTGTATTAAAACTTTAATCATTTTAAGGAGGTTCATACAATATGGTAGATTCTTATGATCCAAAGAAAGTAAGTGTCATCGTTGACGGTCAGTTTATGGTGGGTTTTATGGATGGTACTTTTGTAAACTGTGAAAAAAATGAAGATAACGTGATTCCTCATGTTGGGGCACATGGTGATGTGACATTTGCTGAAAGTGCTGATAATACAGCAACAATCACAATCACGCTAAAACACACATCTTCTTCATTGGCGCACTTACGTAAATTATCAAAAGAGAAACGTAACTTCCCAGTCCAAGTTATCGATGTAAACGATAGTAAATTTAAAGCTGGTGGTAATGAGTGCCGTATCCTCAAAACACCGACTCAAGAATTTGGAGCAGAAGTAAGTGGTGTTGAAGTAGCGGTTTATGTAGCTGATTATTCAGCAGTTTAATAGATAAATAAAAATAGAGAGGGGCCAATAACATGGCAGCAAAACAAAAGAAACACACTAGTAAAGTTGAGAAGAAAGAATATGTATTCCAAAAGGTAGCACCGTCTACCTGGTTAGATATTATGGATGAAGTTGATGAAAATAAAGGGAGTAAACGTAGATCTCTTTATGCAGCGGTATTAGAGAATATTGTTGTACAACCTAAAGTGACACTGGATGACTTTGATGATTCAGCTGAATTAGACGACGTGGTACTATCAGCTATGCGATTTCAACAAGGAAAATAAGGAATTACGAGCGCTTGGACGCATTGAAAGTGTTGATAAGCGCTTTATTCAAAGAGCAGCAAAATTTTGGTGGGCGCATGTAATTGCTGCCCACTATAACATTAGTCCTCAGGAAGTAAAAACATGGGATGCAGAGGATGTTATGGAATCTTTAGCTGCGATTGGCATAACGGAAAAGAATATGAAAAATAAAATGCCAAAAACCCCAAAATAAAGGGGGCGAATAGATGCCTGATTTACGGAATTTAACGGTTGGTATTGATTTTGATACTGTAAACACTTCTGTATTAGATCAAATTGAGCGAGATGTAGAAGATATAGAAGATGCCCTTCAGGAAATGGGTGGAGAAATCGATGAAGTAATGGCGGAATTCTCCTTGATGGCAACTACTGGTAGTGAAGCTTTCGATGAAATATCTTCAGAAGCGCACAGTGCAGCAAGTGCAATTGATGAAATAGGTGATGAAGCGCAAGGAGCTGCTTCTGGTTTAGCAGCAATGGCAGCAGTAGGAGATGGAATGCTTGATGGAGTTGAGAGTCAGGCAGACCAGGCCGCACAGGCATTAGATGAAGTCGGTGATCAAGCGGGGGAAGCTTCAACAGAGATGGTCGGAATGGGCGCGACGGGTAGTGTTGCGATGGAAGAATTAGAGAGAGCGGCCCGAGCTGCAGCAAGAGAAGTGGATAATGTTGGTGATGAAGCCCAAACGTCAGCTTTAAAAATAGGACTCATCGTAACTGCAATTGGAGCATTAACCGCAGTTGGTACGGCTGCGGCTGCTCCACTTGTAGCAGGAATAATGGGATTAGCTGCATCATTTGCAGCAGCAGGAATTGGAGCTGCTGCATATGGAGCAGTTGCGGTTAGTGTTTTAGGTCAAGTATTCGAGTCAGCGACGCAAGTTGATCAAATACAAGAAAAGATTGATAACGCCGATAGTGCAAAAGAGCGAATTGCAGCGCAAAAAGAATTAGCTGCACTGTATGACGGGATGAGTGAGTCACAAAAGGGCGCATTACAACAATTACAGGAATTTAAGTCATTTTGGGGCGACTTTACAAAGCAATTTGAAAATCCTATTTTCGATGCTTTTAACCAGGGCTTAAAGTTAGCGCAGTCCATGTTAACAGGTTTAGCGCCAACAATCGCAAATGTGAGCGCGGTTGTAACGCAACTACTGGAAGAAATGAATGGTTTTGTTTCCGGTGGTGGTCTGAATAGCTTTTTCGAATGGTTAAGCACAACAGCATCAAGCAGTCTTTATAACTGGGCGCACATCGCGGGTAATGTATTCCAAGGATTCTTTGGAATGCTACAGGCGTTTACACCACTAGGTAAAGAAATGGAGAATGGATTAGTTGGGATTACTGAAAAATTCGCGCAGTGGGGTCAATCGTTAAGTAGTAATGATTCGTTTAAAAGTTTTATAGAATATGTGAAAACGAACGGTCCTGTATTGTGGGATGTATTAGGGAATGTTGCAAGTGTCATAGGTGATATAATCACAGCAGCAGCGCCACTAGGTACAATTGTATTACAGGCTTTCAGTGATCTTACAGGGAAATTAAGCGAGATTACACCGGGACTTACTGACATCGTTACAGCTATGATTGATGCAGGAACATCTATTAAAGATAACTGGGAACCAATTTCAGCTATTTTAATAGGGGCAGCAGCAGCCGTCGGAGCGTTCAAAATCATGACAATGGGCCTTACTATTATTCAAGGTATTAACGCCTTAATGATAGCGTGGAGAGCCGGCACAGTAGCGCAGACGTTGGCAATGTGGGGATTAAATGGTGCCTTACTAGCAAACCCGTTAACATGGATAGCTATTGCTATTGGTGCAGTTATTGCGATAGGTATTCTTTTATACCAAAACTGGGACACTATTAAAGCAAAAGCTACTGAATTGTGGGGAACTATTACAGAAGCGTGGGGATCGTTGGTTGACTGGACAAAGCAAACGTGGAATGACATGGGTGCAGCGATTTCAGAGGCGTGGGACGCAGCGGTTGAATGGGTAATGACAGGCGTACAATCGATGGTTGAGGGCGTTACGCAATGGTGGAATCAATTAGTTACGGATGCGACAATGATCTGGACTATTTTAACTACCATTGTCCAAGCTTTATGGTCGAATTTTGTTTCATGGGTAGTCCAAACGGCGATGGATATTTGGACAGGTCTTGTGAATATTTGGAATATGTTAGTTACGACAGCGGTCGAATTTTGGAATCTGTACGTTACAACGATAACGACAATTTTCACAACACTGGTGTCTATTGCAGTTTCGATAGCTACATCTATTTGGACGGGCATAACTACCGTGTTCACGTTTTTATGGACAACAGCAGTCACAATTTGGACGGCGATAGTTACGGCCATCACTACGATTTTTTCCGCAATTTGGAATATTGTAGTCACGATTGCGATGAATATTTGGATGGCTATTTCGACAGCTTTTAACAATATTCTCACAACAGCTATCACGATTTGGACAGCAGTGTCCACGGCTATACAGACATTTTTTACAATGGCGTGGAATTTTGTCGTTCAAATAGCTACTCAAATTTGGAATACGATAGTTACTTACTTTAATCAAGTTCTATCCACAGCACAGCAAATTTGGAATGCCGTCACTTCAGCTATACAATCAGCCTTCCGATCAGCGGTTGACATTGTTGTACGAATAGCGACATCTATTTACGACACGATTTTAAATCAATTTAACCAGGTCAAATCAACCACGGAAAATATTTGGAATTCTGTAAAAACCGCTATCGGTGACGCGATGAATTCAGCCAAAACAGCCGTATCGGATTTCTTTAGTCCGTTATTCAACTTCATAGACCGAGCAAAGGGCGCATGGGATGGCTTTGTTGGTAAAATAACGAACTTTAAGATGCCAAAAATTGATTTCCCTTCGCTGCCTTCTTGGATGGGTGGCGGTGGAGCAGACGGAAGTCATGCTACAGGTCTTGCGCAAGTGCCGTTTGATGGATACAAAGCGATACTTCATAAAGATGAAGCGGTATTAACTGCACGTCAATCTAATGCATTACGAGATGCAGGGATTTTAGGAACAACTGGATCAAGGCCTACACTGAATCTTGAAAAAGAGGGACCATCACAAGGAAGTGGTGGCGGTGGTGGTGGAAGTTCATCCGGTACATTTGCACCGCAAGTCACAATTCATATTAACGGTGGCGCAGATAATGCAGATACAATTGCACAAAAAGCAGCGGCAGCAGCGAGAAAAGAAATAGAGAAGTTTTGGAGTGAGATGAATCTAGCAACATAGTAGGTAGGTGGTTTTATGCCCAAAGCAAAGCTAGGTGACATTATTTTGGATACCGTTTATGACGAGAATCCAAAGTATGGTGTAAAAGTAACGGAGCATCCGATTGAAGACGGGGAATCTATTGCAGATCATGTAGAAAGAGAAACCGATAAGATGGACATCAGTGGTATTTTAACTGGTCCAGATGCTTCTGCACGTCTTATGAAGTTAATCCGATATCAAAAACAAGGGAAGCTCCTTAATTATATATATCGTAATGCCTGGTATAACGTAGTAATAGAAAGTTTTAATACGTCTCATGGCGTTGAAGTAAAAGGCGGTTTAAAATTCAGCATGACCTTAGTGTCGGTGCGAATTGCTAAACCGTCTGTTTTAGCTGAAGCAATGCAAACAAAAACAGTATCTTCAGCAGGAAGAAAACAACCTACAGGGTAGGTGATATAGTGCATATTGAAATTGTAAAAGAAGAGATTCCATATCGTTTTGAGATGGAGTTAGTAAAAGAATTGTTTACATTCGAGGTTCATTACAATAAACGATTTGATTTCTTTACAATCGGAATTGAAAAAGATGGCCAAGTTATTGTAGCAGGAGAAAAAGTTGTTTTGGATTTACCTTTGTTTTATGCATTGAATGATAAGCGACTTCCGAAAGTAACAATCACTCCTAAAGATAATAGCGGTAGTGAAACACGAGTCACCTTTGAAAACTTAGGTAAGACGGTGCTATTGGAGTTAGGAGGATTAGTATGAGTATGTTATGGGGGCGCAAATATGAAGCGATTATTGGTAATACCGTCTTTAAAAATGAAGACTTTACTATAAATTTTGATGTGCCATTTGATGATGGATCTGATCCGAATATATCTGAAATTGAAATATATAATTTAAAAGACTCAACAATTAATAGCATACAAGATAGGCAACCCGTCATTATAAATGCGGGGTACCAATCGGATGTAGGGGCTGTTTTAGTTGGATTTGTAAGGAATCCGCGTACAGAATGGAGTGGCGTGGATAAGATTACAAAGGTAAATGTAATTGATGTAAATGATAAATGGATGGAGCAATGGGTGGATAAAGCCTATGCAGAAAACATAACAGGAAAACAAGTATTAGGTGACCTAATCGGCATGAGTGGTTTGCAGGTTGGGTCATTTGTTTTGCCCACAAACGTTGTATACAAGAGCGCTAAGACCGTTAAAACAATGCTAGGTCAGGCGATTGTTGAAGTAGCAAGGGATTGCGGAGCAAAGGTACATGTGAATCGTGGGAGCATCTTTATTCGAGATAAATTTGATGGAGATAGGATTGGATTTATCTTGGACAAAGAACACGGATTAATTGGTACACCTTCACCAGTGGAAAGTAATTATGAAGTCGGTATTGATGATAACAAAAAGAAGATTGTAATGAAGGGGTTTAAGGTAGTATCACTACTCCACCACCGAATTACAACGGATAGCATCCTACAAATTAAATCAAAAACGGCTAATGGTATTTTTCGAGTGGAAAAAGGTAGACATAAAGCGAATGGAAACACGTACTTCACTGAAATGGAAGTGTATCCAGTATGAAAGAAGCAAATGATTTTTTTCGAAGGTTTAAAGAGAAAACGGTCGGTGGCCTAAATACATGTGCCATTGGAGAAATAGTCAGTTATGATCCTATCAAATCAAAAGCCGATGTAAATCTGCTTCCTGGTGATACTCTTATTAAGTCAGTACCAGTTGGAATACAACAAACAGCAGATTTCTTTATTAGAATTCCGTATAAACGCGGAGATACTGTGCTAGTGGTCTTTGTGCAAAGAGAAATAGATAACATTATGTATCAATCTAATAACCCTGCAAGCCAACGTATGCTCGCGGTGGATGATGCAGTTGTAGTGTGTGGAATAAATCTTTTTACAAATAATTTACCTGCTGCTGATACAGATAAGTTGCTTATCGGTGAAAAGTTAGGTGGAGCAACTATTTCTATCGGCGGTGGAAAAATAAGCATGACAGGTATTGTAGAAGTAAATGGATCACAAATCGGATAAGGAGGGATGTATATGAAAAACCTATATATCAATCCTGCTACAAATGACATTGAGTTGGATGGACAGAATTCTTTCAAAATGGTTGAAGATGATGATGAACTAGTGCAAGCCGTATCTGTGACTTTTAAAACTGCAAAGGGCTCATGGTTCTTAAATCCTAAGGGTCATGGTTTTGATCGTACAACTGTTCAAGCAAAACAGTATGATGAAACACTTGTCACAAACGCGCTATTTGAAGCGGCTTTGCAAGATGAACGAGTAGAGAATATACAAGATATTACATTTGATTATGATAAAGCGGATCGTAAGCTTTCTGTCGATTTTAAATTCACGAAAAAAGGAACAGGAGAAACGTTAGAGGGGAGGGTGTAATGCATGTTAACAGCAGAGGGATTCAAACGGAAAAGATATGCTGATTTTATCAAAGATATGGAAGAACAAGCTCGTAACCTATGGGGAAATGATATTAATTTATCAGAACGAGGCCCATTAGGGATGTTCATTCAGGATATCGCCTTTGCTAGAGCTGAAGAAGTTGAATTAGCAGAATCAATTTATTATAGTTCATTTTACTTTACTGCTGAAGGAATCAGTTTAGATCACGTTGCGAAGAATCGCGGAATGATTCGCGAACGAGCAAAACCAGCGATTGGCGTTGCTCAATTTAAAGTTGAATCTGGCGCCACTGTAAAGGCAGGGACTATAGTTGCTACTAAAGATGGCATTGAATTCGTAACTATAGAAAATGGTCATGACGAAACCAAAAAAGGTGTTGTTGATGTCAATATTGTAGCTAGTGAATTAGGGACTAAAGGGAATGTACGACCTAATACAATCTCAGAAATTATTACCCCTAGCGTTGGGGTGAACAGCGTAATAAATCCAGAACAAACTCGATATGGACAAGAAGAAGAGACAGATATCGAATTGCGTAGAAGATACGCAAATACGTTCTCAACAAAGTCATCCACTCCGGATGGTATACGCGCTCGTTTGCTTCAAGATGTACCTGGCATTCGTACGGCAATCATTTTCAACAATACTGATAGTGTACCTGATTCTGATGGCAGACCCCCGCATAGTTTTGAAGCTGTTGTATACGGTGGAGAAGATGACGTTATTGTTAAAGTTATTTTAGAGGCGAAACCAGGTGGTATTCGGGCATATGGAGAGAAGCAATTTAATGTTACTGATGAAGGTGGAAATGAACATACAATCGGTTTTAGTCGGGCAACTGAGCAACCGATTTATGCTCGTATTACTGTATATCGTGACGGTGAATTCCCAGCCAACTCTATGGGAGAAAAGATGGTTAAAACAGAAGTAATTAAGTATATTGGTGGACTTGATGAAAACGGAGTAAATCATAGTGGATTAGGAATGGGAGATACAATAGTAGCCGGAAAAATCATTGCAAACATTTTTGCGAACGTACCTGGTGTAAAAGATTGTGCATTGGAGTTATCCAAAAATAACGGGGCGACATGGACCACTTCAAACATCAAAATTGAACGTTTCCAAGTACCTAATATTGATTTCAATAAGGTAGTGATCAATATTGTCTGATGTATATAAAAAGTTAATAAATAGAATAACAGATAACTATAACCGAAGTGAAAATAGCAATATTTCTAAAATGTTGAAATTAGCTGCTAATCATATTCAAGAAAATGAAGATCTACTTTATCAAGTTCGTGATTGGCGTGACATAGATAATGCAAAAGGAGTAACCCTTGATTATATGGGGCGAAACGTCGGACAAGATCGGATGGGATTTGACGATGAAGTTTTTCGAGTTTTATTAAAATCTCGTATCATCCGGAACAACTCTGATGGGTCTATCCCGACAATATTAAATTTCTTATCATTTATTCTTGGTATTGAAAAGAAGTTCATTAGCATTAAAGAAAAATGGCGAACCGGGGAACCAGTAGGCATGCATATTGAAGTTGATATCGATTATGTTATTTCGTTAGGGATTTCATTAGAACAGTTCGGATTAATTGTAAATGAATTAGCTGTCGGTGGTACTAATGTTGACTTATTTTACATTGGTTCATTTATGTTTTCGGAATATGAGGACCAGGTTCAAGATGATGCTGAACATGGGTTTAGTGAGTTGGTTTCTAATGAGTTTTATTATCCTGGAGACTTTAGATTTAGCGCAATAAATGAACCACCAGATGAACAACAAGGGTTTGCTAACTTTGAAGATGGACGCGGAGGGAAACTAGGCGGTTACTTTAAAATAAATGGATTTAAAGATGGAACAAAAGATGTATTGAAGTCATGGTAAAGGAGAAAATTATATGACAGAATTCACTGGAAAATTACCCGTATGGAACGCAGAAGGAATAGAACCTCCTATATCAAAAGTAGAAGGTGGATGGAAAATTGATGAACGCCCACCTGCTGAATATATGAATTATATGCAAAACACAACATATGAAGCAATTAAAGAATTGCAAGATAACGCATTTCATAAGCTTGATGTTGGAAATTTATCAGAATTACAAACAACAAAAAAAGATAATCTTGTCGAAGCGATTAACGAAGCAAAAAACTCAGGGATGACGCAACAACAAGCGCAAGATCTTGCGGATGCGAAAACAGATGCAACTACAGCAAAGCAAAAGGCGGAAGCAGCTACAAATCAAATTGAGGAACTTACTGGTAATGTACGTTCATTAACATTGAAGCCTTTGTTCTTAGAATTATTTGCTACGATGGGGAGATACGGTACTGGAACACCTAGTGGAGTATCAAACTATCCAGGTGGTAATTACGTTTGCGGAATCACTGGTCAGGCTGGTGACAGTTTTGTAACTGTAACTGGTGGGGACATATCTCATGGTGGTGGCTCATGGGTTGCTGTTATCCAAGATGACAATTTAAATATAAGTATGAATAGGGTAACTGGAATTAGTGGAAACACATTCATACTATTAGAACCCCTAAAAGGTAATATTACAAATGGAAAAATCGGTAATTTACACGATGCACCTTTAGGTATGCATTATACAGAGTTAGGGTATTATGCTTTTGCACAATACATCTATAAAGCGAGTCCTAAACACTCTGAGAGATTAAAGAATATCACTCAATTTCTAGGTAGCGATTTGTCAGGTTTTTGGAAGTTAACAACATCATTTAGTAAATACAACAACATCACCAATATAGATAACACTAATAAAACGCTACAATTACTTGGTGGAAATCATTTGGTATTAAACCTTGCTAGTGCTTCTCATGGAGCAGAGTTTGAACTTAAGCCAGTAGATAAAGGATACATTGAGATATTTATATCTTCCAAGAATCCAAGTACGTTAGACTATCTTAATAAGGGTAACGTTGTCAAGTCAGTCCCTATCAATGAAGTATTGCAAAGAGTCACTTTAGACTTTAACCCAGGAGATGACATAAAAGTAAAAGTGTATGATGTTAATGCATCCGGATCATCAGTAAACTCTTTAAGAATCGGTAACACGACTATGTATATAAACGAAACTAAAAAAGATAAACTAATCAATGCGAATGACAAATTGGTATACATTGGGGATAGTTGGGGAGTTTATCATAACAAAGCTACAACTCGTGAGATTACAAGGTTAATGAAAGCTGACGGAGGTAACCCGACTGTATTAGATTTTTCTAAAGGTGGTCACACTTCAACATATGCACTATCTTGGTTTCAAGAGTATGTTATCAATAACAAACCTGACACTGTTGTCATTGAGTACTTTACTAATGACTTTAATAGTATTGGTGGAACCAACGTAGGAACATTCACGGCTCCTGATGGAACTCAGAAAGATATGAACATCTCCAGTCTATCTCAGTATGCAAGCAATATTAATAAGATGATTGAATTAGCTATTACGAACGGAATTCAACCTATTATTGTTATGCCTACATCTACAGATAGCATCAGTCGTACTCAATCAGTTTCTAATCTTACTAAAGACTTATGGCTTGGTGTAAGTCAAGAAAAGAAGAAGATTTCAACTCTTGAAGTAGAAACTACAACAATAAGACAATCCGGGTCGTCGTCAGTTGGGAACAAATTGCAAATTATAGCTACAGAGGTGAACTCAGCGACACGAGAAGGATTTGTGATTGATTCAAGTGAAAACCTCACAAATGCATACATTTCAGTTTGGAAGAATAACGGGGTTAAAAAATCTGGAATGAGACATGATGGCACTATGGATATCAACCAAGTTAAACAAAGTCCATTCTATGGAACGCAGGCTGCAACAGGAGCTAACAGAGGACTCATTTATCATTTTGATGGACAAGGTGGAACAACAAAACAAGATGATGAGCTTAGGATTGTTATCCAAAAAGCTGATGGCACATTCGTGACTAAAAAAATACAACTAATTGATTAATTCTTAATAAAATACGGCATGTATAACAAAAGAGGGACATGACTGTCTCTCTTTTTATTTTGAAAGGAGGCACAATATGGCAAACTTCACAAAACAACTACCTGAATGGAAAAGCAAAGGGATTGAACCGCCACAGGGAATAAAAGATTCAGGATGGAAGGTAGCACAAAGACCTCCGGCTTCTTATTTTGACTGGTTTTTCAATAGAACGTATGAAGCGTTAAAAGAATTACAGGATGGTGTAGCGTCAAAAACTACACTTGGTGATTTACTGACTTTAAAAACAATTAGTAAAGATACGATTGTAGCAGCTATTAATGAAATTAAAACACAACTTGATACGGATTTATCTCCAAGTCGTGAGGGTGCAAACGTAACTTTAAAGGATGCAGGGGCTTACTTTACAAAAGACAATGTAGAAGATGCGTTACAAGAGGTTGGGTTAGGACTGAAAAACACAACTCAAACTTTAACGAATTTATCAAATAAACAAGTTGAAGATGTAACTACACTGGATCAAAAGATAACTACGAATAAAGATAACATTGCTGATAATACAAAAAAGGTAGACGGACTGTTAGAGCCATTGAGTATATATAAATCATCAAAAGATGAAAAAGGCATATACAAAACGGTCGAATGGAAAACGAAAGGCGGTACTCTTAGAAAAAAATCCGTTCTTTCTGATCCAGATGCGAATGGGAACTACCTAACACAAACGATTACTAAGTATGCGGATAATGGTACGACTGTAACCGAAACGCAGGTATTTAAACCTACCTATGATATTGATGGTGATGTTATGAGCGAGGTGCTTCAGTAATGCCATATTTAGAGCAACACTTTGGTCATAAGCAAATATCAAACAATTTATATCCTCATGGAGTTGGATCAAAAAGAGGGAAGATGTGGGATTTACAATTTATTTTTGGTGATTTCAATATTTATGATAAAAATGCACAGCGCGCAGATGTGAATGGAAACGAAATTCCCTCATATTTACGTATGTCTGCTGCGCCGTATGTCAATACAGCTGTATTTGAGAGATATGATGCAAGCGCTAAATTACTGGAGTTAGTTATTATTGATATGAAAACTTTCAAAAAGGTTGGGGAGATTACTGAAACAATCGATATTGAAAATAGCGTTCCAGTTTTATATGGTAAGACGGATTTCGCAACGTTTCTAAATGGAGACATTGTAGTTATGAATTATCCTAAAAAACGACTTACACTTTACGATAAAAAAGGAAAGTTCAAGAAATCCGTTTCTGGTATTTATGAAGATAGTGCAAGCCAAATGAACTGGATGATGGTCCATGCAAGGAAGGGAATCATTGCTTGTCGATATGGAAATGGATTTAAATTTTATAATAAAAATTTAGACTTTCTTTTTCAAGTTGTGTTCTCTGGTGTATCGTTAAGTTTTTTAAATGAAGACTTCTTACACAATGGCGATTTATTAATTAAAGAATCAAATCCACATAATGTTTATACACGTGTAGTGATGGACTATGAAAACAAAAAAGTAGTACGGACCTATTCTACCCCTTTAACAGATGATAATAGGGATGGAATAAGCTTAATCAGGATAACGAAAGAAAAAATATATTTCAAACGAGATGACAGAAGTATAGGGACATCTTCTATATTGGAATGTGATAATAACTTGAACGTTTTATCTGATACAAATCCACCCTACCTCATTCCAAATTTAGTTTTAGTGGATGACAGGTATTATCACACATTAGAAGATAATGGACGTGGTGGTTTATATAAGACCTATTCACTTGCTACAAATCAATTGGTACTTCAATATGATAAGTCCTCTACTAGTCCTAATACACTACGTTCATTAAGAGGGCAAGCAGCATCGTATTCTTGATGCAGCAATTCAAGCGCACAATAGTGGGCTTTTTTATTTTGGAAAGGAGTTAACATATGACGATTGAAATCGGTTTACTTATTGCAGCAGTTTCACTAGTTATCGGGTACCTTTCTTATTCATTAAATCGCTCGAAAGAAATTAAGTCAGATGGTAGACAGGGGGCAGAAACAAACGCGAAATTAGAGTATATCAGCAAGGGGGTTGATGATATTCGTATCGATTTAAAAGCCAATGAAAGACAAATGATTGTACTTGGCGAGCGTATTACAAGGGTAGAAGAAAGTTCGAAACAAGCGCACAAACGTTTAGATAATGTAGAAAAGGAGATGGGTTGATTATGAAAGAGAAATTAAAGAATCGTGGTTTGTGGGTTGCGTTATTCGCTTTGCTAGGGATGGTCCTTATGGATACCGTCCCTCATTTTAATTTAGGGCGATACCAGGAGTATGTGGATGTAATCTTATTTATCTTAATTGCTGCTGGTGTAATTTCAAATCCAGCTGCTGGTAAGTGGTTTGGGGATCAAGAAAAAAAGGGGGCTGATCAGTAATGGCAAAAGCTATTGTAGATATTTCAAAAGCTATTGTAGATATTTCAAAATGGAACGGTAATATTAACTGGCCAGTCGCAAAACAATATGTAGATTTTATTATTGCTCGTGTGCAGGATGGGACAAATACTGTGGACCATCTATATAAGGGATATGTACAAGCAATGAAGCAACATGGTATTCCGTTTGGTAACTACGCTTTCTGTCGCTTTATTTCAATTGCTGATGCAAAGAAAGAAGCACAAGACTTTTGGAACCGTGGTGATAAGAGCGCTACGATTTGGGTTGCAGATGTAGAAGTGAAAACAATGGATGATATGCGAGCAGGTACACAAGCCTTTATCGATGAATTACGCCGATTAGGTGCTAAGAAAGTAGGCTTATATGTTGGCCATCATATGTACGCTCCATTCGGTATGGCGAATGTGAAATGTGATTTTGTATGGATTCCACGTTATGGCGGTAATAAGCCAGCGTATCCATGCGATATTTGGCAATACACTGAAACAGGGAATGTACCTGGTATTGGTAAGTGTGATTTGAACTATCTTGTGGGAAGTAAATCCTTAGCTTGGTTTACAGAAAAGGATGAAGCAGTAGCGAATGTATCACCAGTCGATAATGGAGTTCGTGTGAAAACAGGTGAATTCTCAGATGTTGAAGCAGCTAAGAAATTATTGGAATATGCATTAGCTCGCGGATGGTGGGTTGAGTCATTCGTAAATAAAGGTGCATTTTACTACATTACTGGTGGACTGTATGAGCCAGAGCTTTCTGAATTTGAAAAATGGATGAAGGATAATGACTGGTGGTGTACGAGAGTGTAAAAACAAGAGCCGTCCTGTTGGGCGGCTTTTTTTATTTGGGAAAATACTTTTTATGTACAGGAAACAAAAGCATATCCACCGCATATAGCTAATAGCGTATAGCGCGCTTATAGCTAACCAACAAGTCCACTGCAAAAGTAGGGCTATTTTTTATGTCTATTTTGGTAATAGCGGTATTATCGTTTTACATAGTCCAGAAGTCAGTGACTTGCTTTCGTGGTTCATGTTTTCTGACTATCTTCATGACCTTCTGCATGGTATTTGGGGAAGGTACATAATCCTTATCGTTACATAACTGCCCCAATGTATTTCTGTTCACTTTACTAACCTTGGAAAACTCCTGTATTGAATAATCGTAGCTAGCTAAAAATTTAGCTAGCTTTGTTTTATGTCTCCCGATACCTCTACCCCACACATGAATCTCCTCCGTAATCTTTTTTAACCATCCTCGTCCAAAATGCAAAAAAATATACGCAAATGCAAAATAGATTAGGCATATTGTTCAAGCATCACGAAATACCTTATAACAAAGCGATATTACCGCTACTACCAAAAGGAGTGTTGCAGATGGCTAAATTCAGCAAACCCGTTGCTTTCAACGAGAAGAACGAGAAAGACAGATTAATGCTACAACATGTTAAACGTCGTAATTTTAGCGGATATGTGAAGAAACTAATTTGGGAAGCTATGAGTCTCGTGGAAGTAGAAAAAGAGCATACAAAGCAATCTGAACAGCCAAAAGTGGAAGGAATCGAAATTAAAACAGAAAAAGTAATAACTCCTGCTCCATCTTCAAAACCAAAACCGCAACCAACTGCATCCGAACGGATCCAACAACTTAAATCGCAAACAAAGAAGCAGCAGACTTCAATAAGCCCACTGCCATTTATGCCATCTAGCCCACAAAAATATTAACTAACGCACCAATAACTGCCCCTACTGCTACAGCGATAGCTACATGCATTCGTAATCCCTCCGTTTTTTAGGATTTACCGTTAGTATGTCCAGTTTTAAAAAAATAACATGTGAGAGGTGTACATCATGGCGAAAACAGAGGTAATACCGTTTCGTTCGTTTATGGATGGAAGCTACAAGAACAAGAAGAAAAGCGATGTTACCGTATTAAAAAGAGTTATTACCGGTACCACCGGTTCACTTATCATGATCCTACCTAAAGCAGCACTTGCAGCTGGTGTTAATAGCACTTTTGGAAATGTGCATGGCGCAATTATGAACGCCTTCGATGCAGGGGTAGTATTGGTAATAATATTTGCCGGCGCAAGTTGGGGGCTGGGTCACCGTACCAAAGCGCTAGAAATTTTGATTGGTGCATCTTGTGGATATGTGCTTGCTAGACATAGCGTTGATATTCGTGACTTCTTAAAAGGAATATAAGGGGGATAACATCATGAAATTCATCTTAGAAGGCGGTCAAATGATTTTAGCGAGTGCAGGTGGTTATATCGGTGAAAAAGCAAAAGAAGGCTCATTTATGGATGCTTTAAATAGTTTTAGCGATAGCATTGTTCATACGGAAGTTGAGTTCATTTTAAAGCCAATCGGTTATTTCTTTAAAGAATGTGGAGCGCTGTTATGGGATTGGTTTATTGTTAACCTTCCAGATTTGATGGGATATACCACGATTGCAGCAGGTGCTTTTATCATCATTTCATCCATGTTAGGGAAAGGGAGCTTGATGAAAACCGTAAGTTGGTATTCAGTTCTTTTAATCCTTGCTCTTACCATACTTGGAGGTGTGTGAAGTGGATGAGAAGAAAGAAGAGAATTTACCGGATCAGGAGCAGAAGTTTTACTATCCTGCGCTTTATCTTGGTGGTGTGCCGGCAGAAATACCAAAGAAGAAAAAGAAGTGGTGGAAGCGAACGGAAACTATAGCATGGTCTGATTTCTTCCAAGTAGAGCAAAATAAAATGGTTGTGTATCGTATTATCCCTCATAGCAATGTTACAAATAACACGCGTCGCTTATGGAAAGCCATTTATAAGATGTATGAAATGTATGAGTCGCCAGGGACCCGTTTAGAACGTGATGGACTACGCTTTATGTACCGTGAAAAGGATTTATTTTGGTTCGATGTGATATTTAAACAAGAGAACGGCCAGAAGAAAATTGAGTTTTATATTTCTACATCAGAGTACCAAGCAACTAAGTTAAAACGAAAATTGGAAAATAAGATGAGTGTCACAATTAAAGAAGCTTCCCTTGAGCAAATACAAGTCCCGGAAGAAAATACGATTGTCCAGGAGTTAAAATATCTTAAACACGATATATTTAGCTTGAACACAAATTCAAACGAGCAGAAGACCCCTATTGCTGCAGTCATGAACACAATAGACGAATTGCAATTTGATGGTGACTTTGCAAGGTTAAGTGTATGTAATGAAGCGGATAACCGTCAGAAGTGGATAAAGAATGCATCTTGGGCTTATGAGAAACTTTCTAAAGGAAAAATACCGCAAAGAGCGACAATAAACTCCAGGGTGGTGATAGGGGCTTCAAAACGAGCGCTTGGAGGTTTCGTGAATGAAGTGAATTTCCTAATAACGGATTTGTTTAATGCTTTAGCAAATACATTTTTCAAAAGCAACAAGTCATACGAGAAAGGTAAGGTAGTCGATAAGCCGTTCAGTTTGGAAGATGAAATTAATTCACGGCATATCAGTAATGCAAGTCGTGAAAAATTAAACAATCCTGTATTTAAAAGTCATATACGCATAGCAGCGCACTCACAAGACCGCCTAACGCGTGAAACGATAAGTGAAACCTTATCCCTTTCATTTAGTGAAATTGCCGATAACAACGAGCTACACGGCGTTAAAATTAATATAAAGAGTAGAAAGAAAGAAGTTATCCAAGAGTTAAATACATTACACCTCTCCAAACGCACAAAAATGAACGGTAACGTAAATTTAATCTCTACTGATGAAATGTCTAAGTTAGCAATACAAATGCCTACATCAGAGCTACAACGGCGTTATGAGGAAGCGTTAAATGTTAAGAAACGAACAGAAACGGATATTCCAAGTGTGCTATGTGATCCAAATGGAATTCATTTAGGGGATAGTGAGTTGAAAGATAAAAAGATACCAATCTATTTTCCTGTTAGAAATCCAGACGAATTGTACAGAGGGTATACATTTATTGGCGGGCAAGGAAATGGGAAGGACACCGCGATCAAAAATTGGGTGGTAGACGGATGTTTAAAACATGGTATTAGTGCTATTATTCCTGAAGTGATTTGTGAAGCAGGAGAGCGAGGTATGGCAGACGGTATAAGGGATGCGTTGCCAAGTGACAAAATTATAGATATTGATTTGAGCGATGAAAATTACATTGTCCCTATGGATCTGACCGAAGTTATTACGAAATTAGGTAGAAAAGGTGCAAGTAGGTTTGCCGATGAAGTTATAGATTTCTTTGGAGACATGGAGAAAATGGCCCGTTCTAAACGATACCTAAAAGCAGCAGCAAAGGCAGCAGGTGGATCTTTATTTAATATCAAGAGAATTATAGAGGATGAAGGATTTCGTATAAGCGTAATTGAACAGCTGCTCCAAGAAGGAAACAAGAGATTAGCAGAAGAGTTACTGTCCTGGGGAACTAATGAAGAGTTAGGAAGTAAAGCGGATGCAGTATTGAATCGTTTAGATGATTTCTTTGGTAACGATACCTTATTCGATATCTTTTCGCAGGAGCCAAAGCAAGAAGTGGATTTCGCTAAGTGGATGCAGGAAGGAAAAGTTGTTATTATCCGCATACCAAACCGTAAGTTAGGGGAATTAGCATCTAAAACACTTGTCCATTGGATTACACTTAAAACATTTATGACACGTATGCTTATGAGTAAGGAAGAACAGAGTAGGGGATGTTTCATTGTATTTAACGAGCCGGAGCAGTACGCAACAGAAGGGTTAACTAAACTAATGGGACGTATTGGAACAGAGGGGCGCAAGGAGCGATTTGGAGCGTTATATGCATTTCATCATTGGAATAAGTTACCGCACTCTTTACAAGAGAATTTGCAAGGCGGTGGAGTGCAGCAAATCCTTTTCTCGAATGATCATATTAAAACATTTGAGTTGTCCCAACATCGATTAGAACCAACAATCTCAATTGATGATGCATCGAGATTACCACGGTTTCATGCAATTATTTCTGTAAGAGCAGGTGGTGATCTGCAACATGCATTTATCTGCAAAATGAAACCACCAGTTGAACAAAAATATAGTAACTCTTCCTTAACTAAACAGCACACCCAGTTGTACGGTAGAAGCTGGGAAGAGTTACAAGGATAACAGGCATTATATATGTTATGTACTTGCATAAGGATATAGAATAAAAAGCCTATTATCAGGCTTTTTTCTTTGTTCACAAAACAACAATGTAACGTTATCAATTCGTAATATTAACATAATGTTAACGTTAATATTAATGTTATATAAACGAAAATAAACGAAAATAAACCCTACGAAATGTAGGGTTTATAGTAATCCTCTTTTTTCAAAGAAGTCGCGGAATATTCTATTTGCAAGTTCTGATTGTTTCCCACGTTGTGGTTTTTTACCAAGAAGTTTTTGGAACGCTTGTCTTACATCTTTATCTAAGTGGAATCCGACCACTTTCTTTTCTTGATCCTCTTTTAAGAAATCTAAGATATCATCTTGATTCACAATAGGAGTTGGCTCTTTAGGTGTTTCGGGATCATGGTCAGTATCTCCAGGTGTTGCTCCTGTAGGAACAGTAGGTGTCTCTGGAGTTACTTCTGATGGTGTAGTTTCCCCTTCACCCTCTAATGTTTTATTAACGTTAACATTAACGTTATCATTATGTTGTTGTAATGTTTCATTATCATTATTTTCATGTTGTTCTACTTTTTCATTTCCTTCTGTTGGTCTTACTGCACTATTACCAAATAAATCAGCTATATTGCGGTTGCTCATGTTCATTCAGCTCCTTAAATAAACTCTTGTAGTAAAATGCAAATTCAGTATCTTTTTTAGCTAAAGTAAGAGGTAGCTTGTTATAAGCGATGGAATTAGCAAACGAGATACTTCTAGGGATGTTAGCGTTAAAGAAATGAACGCCTTCTTTATTACAGAAACTTCTTGCTTGTTTTATCGCTTCGGTATGTAATTTGGTATTCTTCTGAACGAGTGTAGCAACCACACCAGCGATGTCTAAGTTCTGATTGTGTTTTTGTTTAAATTGACCAATAACATCAATGATCTTAATTAATGAACGTACACTATATTGTTCTGGTTGGAAAGGAATGATAATTCTGTCCGTGCAGCAAATTACATTACTTTGAATTAGTCCAGAACTTGGTGGACTATCAAATAAGATCACATCGTAATCTTCTTCAACAGACATTAATGCTACCTTCAGAAGTAAAAAAGGATTTATGTATTTATCTAAGTTTGGTAGTATGTCGAAATCTAAGAAACTCATCATTTCATTAGAAGGAAGAATATCGATATTTTTATACACATTTACAATAGCTTCTCTAGCAGGTGCAAAGTTAACTAAAACATCGTGTAAAGTTGTGCGATACTTGTCTGGATTTTTCCCAAAAGAAAGAAGGGAGTTACCTTGTTGGTCAGCATCTACGATTAAAACTCTTTTTCCTTGTTTTGCATAAAGACCTGCTAAGTTTACTGTCATTGATGACTTCAATACGCCGCCTTTATTCTGCACAAAAGCTAATTTATAAGCCATTAAGACACCTCCATGATTGTTAATGTTAATGTA
>NZ_BOQD01000035.1 GCF_018332515.1 Bacillus hominis
TTATTAAGCATCATAACGAGATAATAGGTCAATGGTTCGCTTGCGTAAAAAATTCCGAGAGTATAGAGTTTTAATTCCATTTCCATATTTGATAGTCTATATATTTTTTACTATAATTTCTTTCATTTTCAAAGAATTGCTTTCCAATGAACTGGTTCCTAAACTAAACTGCCTCGTTTCTACAATAAGAAGAGAGCTGTCCATAAGTCGGTTTCACCGACTTATGAGGCAGCCCCCTCTTAATTTCACCTTATTCTATCGATGAATCCAAACTGCACCTGCAGATTTGTCTTCAGCTTGACCTACTACTTCAAACTTTAATCCTAGTTTCGGCAACTTACGTCCTGCATCTGGAATCGCACTGTTGATGTACTGCTTAGAATCATCAAATTTTGCAACTCCTGGTAATCCTTTATAGTCAAAGATACCGCGAGTTGGAGAGTCTACTCTCCATGCTGGCGCTTGATCAAATGAGAATGCCGCATCGGCAATTTGATAACGCGTACTACTCTTCACAGTCGGTTGTCCATTTAATGTACCTACGATTGCCTCTGGATGAGAATCTACTACTCCTAAGAATCCTTCACCTGGATGAACGCCTACCCAGTTATCTGTAAAGCTTTGATCCGCATACCATACAACCATTCCTGTATTAAATACTGGGCCACGCGCATGTTGTAACGCCGTGTCAGAACCAGCGTAATTTCTCCACTCTACATAGTAGTTATTTTTTTTCTGTTCCAATCCGTTAGATACAGTAAATCCTTTTAATGTCATTGCTGGTTGACCTTCTGCATCATCAGAGAAAACAACTTTGCCATCTACAGTTAATGCTGCATTATCTAACGCAAATCCTTTATAAGCCACTGCAATATCTGTTAAATACTCAAATTGCAGTTTTACTTTTTTCCCTTTAAATTGGCTTAAATCGTATGATTTATCAACCCACTTACCATCAGTTGTATCCACGCCGCCTTTTACATCTTTTTCGCCCATTCTATCAATACGTACCTTCGTTCCATCTTCTGCAATCGCATATACGTCAAGGAAATCATACTTCGCTTCAAGTTCGTAGAATGCCTTATAATCGAACTTAGCATCTTTTGCATTTGTTAAGTCAAATACTGGTGTCTCAAGTGTTGTATGAATGTCATTTCCTTTTGTGCTGTAATAAAACTTCTTACCAAATGCTGACTCGATATTTTTAATATCTTTGTCTGGCAAGTTAACACGAACGATTCCTGGTCGTTTTGATTTTGTAACACTTTGATCTAAATATGTTGCAACACCGACTCCCGTGCGAAGTTTATCATAGTCTACCTCAACGATATTCGCCCAGTTGCCATTCATATTCTTTTGGAAAAACTCTTTATTTTGTGGTGAGAAACTTGTTGGCTCTGTTCCTGCAATTTTTCCAGCCCAACTACCGCCACTCATAATAGACCATGACTCAACAGGTTCACCTTGTCCTGAGTACTTTGTATCGTATTCATCTGGTAATCCTAAGTCATGACCATACTCATGTGCAAACACACCAACCGCTCCATCTTCAGGCTCGATTGTATAATCGTATGCAGCCATCTTTCCGCCCCAATTCGAAACAGAAGATTTTGTGCCATCAATCGCATATGGTTTTGATCCAAGTTTTGAACGATGAGACCAAATCGCATCATCTTTCAATTTACCGCCGCCAGCTTCTTGACCCACGCCAGCATGTACAACCATTAAATGATCAATAATGCCATCTGGCTCGTTTTTATTTCCATCACCATTTTGATCGTATTGATCAAATTGGTCATAATCAGCTAAGTTAATTCCTTTTGCTACCGCTGCTTTTAATGCTTCTTTCACAAGATCGCGTGGCCCTAAAGGACCCTTGTTATCATGACCAGTACCCGCATCCGCACCATAATCTGAAGCTTTTCCTGGGACAGTAAGCCATTCCGTTACAGTTCCATCGACTGTGTAGCTGCCACCAGATTGTTCTTCATAATATTGTTTAAATGTGTTAATCTTCGACCCATCAAATAACGTAAATGGTTCATTACCAAATAACATTTTTTGATAATGTTCACGATTAAAGTCCTTAGAATACATGTATCCTGGCTCTTGATCAATATTGTTATGCTTAAAATCGCTAAATTCTACGAGTAAAACAAGCACTTTATCTTTTCGAACAGCTCCATTGTACGCTTCTTGCTTCGCTGGTGCAGTAGGTACTTTTCCATTTAATTTACTAGAATTCAATCCAGCACCTTGTCCAGCTGCTGGTCCTACTGTTGGCTGCTGCGCCTGTTCATTTTCCTTCATTTTTGCATCTTTTACTTTTTTCATAAAATCAGAAGCTTCTTGCGTAAGACTATCTTCTTTAATGATTTCTTTCCCAGGGTTTTCCCCTTTCTTGTTCTCAACATATTTCTCAACAGCCTTTGATGTCTCAGCTTGTGATGCAGATTGATCAATTACTCCGCGTTGTTTTAATGCTTCTGCCAAGCGCTCCTCTGGTATTAAATGCTCATCTATTGGTAGAGATGATGGCGCATCAGCATACGCCGCATGACTTCCAAAAGCAAAACTACTACTTAGCACTGCCGCTGTTGCTAAAACTGATAACGGTTTTAACTTCTTATTCTTTTTCAATGCATTTCCTCCCCAGTGTCTGCGAATTATCGTTTTTTTTGTCGCTAACAACATAATATTCGTTATAATGCGAATATTCAATATTTTTCAGTGAATGAAATGTTGAGAAATATTTTTTTGCGCAGGGTGAAATACGTAGGATAGCAAAATACAAAGGTTCTACTGGTTTATGCTTTTTTCAAGTTTTTTACATAACCATAAAGTATGATCACTTGTTCTTTTATCTTGATGACGATGGAGTAAAATGCTTATAAGATTCTGAATCAGTTTATGTAGATTCACTTTACAAAAAGGCTGTTATTTATTTTAAGTGCAATAGTCATACTTGCTCGATTCATTTATTTTTTGGCAATAAATACATGATCACCACCTAAGGAATCCTATTGAATTTATATTCTAATTACTCTTTAAATTATCAGAAAATTATTGAAAAACATTTTCCCCTTCAATATACCACTCTATTACACTTAATTTCTTGCTAGTATATACATAACAATATACAAATAAATATAGTAGAAAGCGGGGAGAATTATGGTAAGTCATCTAAAAACAAGAGATATGATCACACAACTTTTAAATAATTGGTATCAAGAGATACGTGCCCAGCACCTAAAAGAAGCAAAACATTTAAAAACAG
This sequence comes from Bacillus hominis, assembly GCF_018332515.1. GTDB lineage: Bacteria > Bacillota > Bacilli > Bacillales > Bacillaceae_G > Bacillus_A > Bacillus_A hominis. The sequence goes on from NZ_BOQD01000035.1 coordinate 3,278, forward strand.
AGATTGATACACACATAAAAAGTATTAATGAAGATCCAAATTTGCTATTCCATTACTCACTTCTTACTTTTCGCTTTAAAGTTCTGCTTGATCATTTAAGCATCACACCAACAAGCTTCCAGGCAATTGATTCACTAGATATACCCAAAAATGAATCGTTGTCTTATTATTATCACTTTTTCAAAGGGATTCACGCCACACTAATTTCAAACAACAATGAAGCCTGGGAATACTATGAAAAAGCCGAAACGCTATTACAACATATTCATGACGATCTTGAAATAGCCGAGTTTAGCTATCGTTTTGCTAACTTCTATCTTCATACCTATCAACCTCTATTAGCAACTCAACATGTGACTAAAGCTAAAGAAATCTTCTCTAAACATAATGGTTATGAAAATAATGTTGCTGCTTGTGAGAACTTATACGGCTTAGCATGTATTGATATAAGACAATTCCCTGTAGCAGAAGAAAAATTTAATTCTGCAATAGATATTTTACGTAAAAATAATGAGGATTCCCTAATATTAAGAGTCCGCAATAATTTAGGGTTTTTATATAGTAGCCAAAACTTATCCACTTTAGCAATTCGACACTTATCAGAAGTAACAACTAAAACTCCAGAGCATTTTAAAGCCCTTTTCCTTGAGGCTAGAGAACATTTCAAACTCGGTGAAGTTCATCAATCGGCCGAATTGATCGAACGAGGCTTGACGATCTGTGAGCAATTAGACAATAAAGAATACCTATATCATTTCAAACTTTTAGATTGTATGAATAAAGGTGTTCCAGCTGTTATTCTCGAAGAATTATCTTTGGAAGCTATCTCATTTTTCGACACACAACAACTCTATAATTACACACAAGAATACACTGAAAAATTAGCAATCAAGTTTTACGAAGAAAGCGACACTGTAAAAGCTAGTAAATACTTTTATATTGGTCATCAAGCTAAAGAAAAAACTTTCGAAAAAGGAGCGTTAAAATAATGAAAAAACTTTTTGGAATGATTTTAGGTTTATCACTTTCAGCTGCTTTATCTATAGGGTTAACATTCCCTTCACAATCAGATTCTAAAGAACAGGTTAATTCGACTAAATCCAGTACAATTATGTACATGCAATCTAGCCACGGTGACTCCTGGTAATACAAAGAGTTTTTTATCCGTTCACATCATTAATTACGAAAAAGGGTACTCCTTTGATGGAGTACCCTTTCTTAAAATTCAGTAGATAACATATAGCAGACTACATATTAACTTCAGCACATTTCCCCCTAAACTCTGCACCGAAATCATTTGCAACTAAAGTAATTGAGTTACTTCTAAACCACATTAATATACCATTCCACTAAGTTTAAAAAACCTTTCACCTTAAGGTAGAGAGGATCTTCTAATTTTCATTTCAAATTACCCTCAATCTCCGTAAAGATAACTCCAAGTGCATACTCACCTACATAAGGGTATCCTAAATTCCCCCACAACCCATAACTCAACATTATGTCCAATATATTTGTATAAGACATACCTCCTTATTGCCACTAGCAGAGAAGAGATTCTATTTTTCTAACACGTTAAGTTGGTGCAATCTAAATCCAATATTATTATTGACCAAAACTTAGATTGTCAAATTAGTATTCTTTCTGAAGACGTTTGTAAAAGGATAGTAAAAGCCTCTACAGACAAAACGATATTCCAAATGATGTGCGTAATTACTGCGTGATTAAAAGAAGGGATCGAAGCAAATAAAACTTGTGGAAAAACATTAAATAGACCAAATCTAGATAAAGAAAAGCTCACTGTTGCACTTCAGATATATGACAGTAAAAGAATACATCATCACGTTGTCAGCAAGCCAAAGTGTATTCTGCATTTCTGAAAACAGTAGATGGCAGATTTTGACCTGCTGAATCTGCTAAGAAAGAATATACAAGAACATCCTTAACAGTTGGTGAATTGTAGAGTATCCTCCATAAAATTAAAAATAAATGAGAGGTTGGGGCGTGATAAATCCATCCTAGAAATCCATTATTAGAATCTATTAAAAAAAGTGAGGCAATGCCTAAGTCTATAGAAAAATCCAACCAAAGAATTGAAAAAATTAATTCTATATTTATATGGACTCGCGTTTCTTCTTTTAAAATCCTTATCTCAGTATTTATAAAATACATATCTTTGTGGAGAGAACATCTAGTGAAATTATATATATCAACTATAAAAAATCCCCTCCACAGTAAACAACTCACCATGAAGGGGATTCTATCAAATTAACATCACTTTTATCTCAAACTACCTGCAATCTCCGTAAAGATAACCCCAAGCGCATGTGCACCTGCATCTGGATATCCTAAACTTCTTTCGCCAACTGTACCAGCGCGGCCCATGCGAGCTACTATTTCTTTCGTATACTCTGCACCTTTAACAGCTGCTTCTGCTCCTTTTTCAAAGGCAGTTTTCACGTCTACTTCGTTTGAAGCACTGTCTAACCAAGAGTCTACGCATGGAGCAAGCGCATCAACAAGCGTTTTGTCACCAACTACCGCTCCTCTTCCGAACGATCTTTCACCTATAGATTGTATACCTTGAAGTGCTGCTTGTAACATTTCAGCGAACTCACCAACTGTTAGCTCACGTTTTTCGCCTGCTGCTTTACTAGCTGCACGGAACGCACCGCCCCAAATTGGACCAGAAGCGCCGCCGCAATGTTCCATAATAATCATCGAACAACCGTCAAGGAATGATCCAATCGTTACATTTTCTTGTTCTACAATAGAATGCCACTCACGTTTTAATTGCTTAAATCCTTTTGCCACACTCATTCCGAAGTCGCCGTCACCAGCATGTGTATCTAACTCACAGAACGGTACTTCATTTTTAATAATAACGTCACTCATTTTATCAACGAGATAAATCATATTGTTTAATGTAATGACATTATCTTTAATCACAGCATGCTCTTCCGCTGTTTCTATTTCGAAGGAAACTTCTTTCTCTTCTACATCTTCAAGCACATTAACATACTCTACACTGTCAACTGGTCCATCTACTTTAAACGCAGGTGTATTACACTCTTTCGATAATAACGTTTTTAGCTCGTCATCTAACTTCATTACTGTTAAAGACATACCTGCCATATCAATACTCGTCATATAATTACCGACGAATACTCTATTGATTTTAATGTTTCTAGCAGCTAATTCTCTCGTAACTGCGTTGTTAAATAAGTAAAGTTCTTGCAGTGGTGTGCCGCCAAAACCGTTTACTAGAAGCGCAATTTCTTCGCCATCTTTTACTCCTAAATCTTTTATTAAATCATTTGTCATACGGTTAGCTAATTCATCTGCTGACATCGTTTTTTCACGTTTAATACCTGGCTCACCGTGAATACCTACGCCGTATTCCATTTCATCTTCCGCAAGTGTGAAAGTAGGTGATCCGCTCGCTGGAACTGTACAAGAAGTTAACGCTAAACCAATTGTGCGCACGTTAGCTGCTGCTTTTTCTGCGATAGCTTTTACTGCACCTAACTCCATACCCGCTTCCGCTGCTGCGCCGGCAATTTTATGAACTAAAATAACGCCCGCAACGCCGCGGCGTCCTACTGTATACAGGCTATCTTCTACCGCAATATCATCGTCCACTTTTACGTAGTCGACTTCAATTCCATCTTCAGTCGCTAAATGCGCACCGTTTTTGAAATTCATAATATCGCCGCTATAATTTTTAATAATTAATAACGTACCTTTTTTACTAGCCGTCTCTTTAATCGCTTGATATATCTGGATTTGTGAAGGTGAAGCAAACACATCTCCGCACACTGCCGCATCTAACATTCCTTTTCCGACTAATCCTGCATGCGCTGGCTCATGACCACTACCGCCACCACTAATTAACGTTACTTTATTTTCATTCATTTCTTTCTTCTTAATGACTTTATATTTTTTCAAAAGCTCAAGCTCTGGGTGAGCCATAACCATTCCGTTGCACATTTCCATAACTAATGTTTCTGGTTTATTTATAATCTTTTTCATTGTGATTATCCCTCAATTCCTTTAATATATTGTGATATATTTGAAATCTTCTTCTTACTACTCATGTTAAAATGAAAGCGTTTTATAGTAAACGGACAAAATGGACAATCTGTCTAAAGACACCGCTCTCATTTATAGATAGGATTTTTATATTAATAACATTCTAGGGATGATTCAGATGACCTCTTCTATAATTTCTAAAAAGATAATCGCGAATTCATTGAAGTATTTAATGGAAACAGAGTCGTTTCATAAAATATCAGTGAGCGATATTATGTTACACTGTCAAATGCGTAGGCAAACTTTTTATTATCATTTTAAAGATAAATTCGAACTATTAAGCTGGATTTATCGAGAAGAAACGAAGGAAAATATTATAGACTTTCTCGACTATGAAACATGGGAAAATATTTTCGATTTATTATTTGATTACTTTTATGAAAATCAAAAATTTTACCGTAATGCTTTTAAAGTCATTGAACAAAACTCGTTTAATCACTATTTATTTGAGCATACGAAAAACTTATATATGAAGATTATTGATGAACTATCCATGAGCTGTAAATTAACTCTTTCTATTGAAACGAAAAATACGATTGCCTCCTTTTATAGTCACGGCTTCGTTGGAACGATAAAAGATTGGATTGAAAGTAAGTGCGAAGTAGATCCATCCATTATGTCTTCTCTCATGAAAAATATGATAAACAATCAATTACTACTATTACTTGAGCAATCAGCAAAGTAATTAAAGGGTGGCAAAAGCAATGAAAAAGATTATGAATGATGTACAAAATATCGTTCAAGATATGCTGCATGGCTTTTATTTTGAACATAATGACAAAGTAAATTACGACGAAACAAATAACATCATTTATGTAAAAGATATCGAAAAACTGAAGCAAAACGTTGTCATCATAAGCGGCGGTGGTAGCGGTCATGAACCTGCTGATATTGGCTATGTAGGAAAAGGAATGCTTACAGCGGCAGTAAACGGAAGCATCTTCACTCCGCCTACAGTGGAACAAATTGTAGCGGCAACTCGCCTCATGCCAAAAGATAAGAGTATTTTATTCATCATAAAAAACTTCAAAGATGACGTTAAGAACTTTCTAGCAGCAAAACAAATTGCTAAAGAAGAAGGAAGAAAAATTGACCACATCATCGTAAATGACGACGTTTCAATTGAAGATGATGCTTCTTTTAATAAAAGAAGACGCGGCGTAGCTGGCACTGTTTTCGTTCAAAAAATATTAGGTGCGGCCGCTCTTGAAGGCCATACTTTAGAAGAACTAACAACACTTGGCCGTTCTGTCACCGAAAACTTACACACATTAGGAGTCGCTCTTTCACCTGCAAACGATCCAGTACAAGGAAAAGCTTCATTTTCATTAAACGATGATGAAGTATTTTACGGAGTCGGCATCCACGGCGAAAAAGGTTATCGTAAAGAAGCACTATCCTCTTCTGAAATATTAGCGATTGAACTGATGAACAAACTAAAAAGCATTTATCGCTGGAGAAAAGGCGACAACTTCGCCATACTTATTAACGGATTAGGCGCGACACCATTAATGGAACAATACATTTTTGCAAATGACATTCGCCGTTTATGTGAGCTGGAAGGCTTACAGATTACATTCGTAAAAGTCGGTACGCTGTTAACTTCTTTAGATATGAAGGGTGTTTCGCTCAGTTTGCTTAAGGTAGAGGATTTGGATTGGGTGGAGTGGTTGACGGGTAATACGGAAGTAGCTAATTGGTAACCACTTCTTTTTAGTTTTAAAACAATATAGATAGACTTTCTTATCACATTCAAATTATACAAAAAAGAAGACATCTTAATTGATGCCTTCTTTTCTTATACAATCATTACTATATTAATTCATACTTAAGAATCAAGATTCTCACCATTCGTCTCAATTACTTCTTTATACCAATTGAAACTATTCTTCTTCGATCTTTTTAATGAACCTTTTCCTTCATTATCTTTATCAACGTATATATATCCGTAACGTTTCTTCATTTCTCCAGTAGATGCACTTACAAGGTCAATTGGGCCCCAGCTTGTGTATCCGATAATATCTACTCCATCTTGGATTGCTTCTGACATTTCAATCATATGCTTCTGCAAGTAATCAATACGGTAGTCGTCGTTTACTTCGTCTTCAGCATTTAATTGATCGATTGCGCCAAGACCATTTTCAACGACAAATAAAGGCTTTTGGTAACGATCGTAAAGTTGGTTCGCTGTAATACGGAAGCCTTTCGGATCAATCGTCCATCCCCACTCTGATTTTTCAAGATATGGGTTTTCAACAGAACCGAATACATTTCCGCTCGTTATACTTTTTAACACTTCTGGATCCGTACTTGTTGCTCTACTTGCATAGTAGCTAAAGCCAATATAATCAACGGTATACTCTTTCAAAATGGATTCATCTTCTTTCTCCATTTCAATTGTTAAATTGTTATCTTTAAAGAATCGTTTTGCGTATCCAGGATATGCTCCTCTTGCTTGTACATCAATGAAGAAGAATGATTCACGGTCTTGTTCCATCGCGCGAAGAACATCGTCTGGATTACATGTATATGCATACGTTGCACCTGCAGCAAGCATACAACCGATTTTTGCATCTGGAATAATTTCATGACATGCTTTCACAGCTAAAGCACTTGCGACAAGCTGATGATGCGCCGCTTGATACTGAATTTGCTTTTTATTCTCACCTTCTTTAAATGCTAGCCCTGCTCCCATGAAAGGTAAATGTAAAAGCATATTAATTTCATTAAATGTCATCCAATATTTCACTTTATCTTTATATCTATTAAAAATAGTTTTTGCGTACGTCTCAAAGAAGTTTACAAGCTCTCTACTTCTCCAGCTTCCATACTTTTCTACTAAATGAACAGGAACATCAAAGTGCGCCATCGTAACGACTGGTTCAATACCATGCTTTAACAGTTCATCAAACAAATTATCATAAAACTGTAATCCTGCTTCATTCGGCTGTTCATCATTACCATTTGGGAAAATACGTGTCCAAGCAATAGATACGCGTAACGCTTTAAATCCCATTTCTGCAAAAAGAGCAATATCTTCTTTATAGCGATGATAGAAATCAATTGCGTCGTGTGATGGATAAAACTCCCCTTCTACCGGTGTAAATGAATGAATATTTCCTTTCATAATATCCCAACGGTTTTCACCAGTTGGTAATAGATCAACCGTCGTTAATCCTTTTCCATCTTCTAAATATGCGCCTTCAACTTGATTGGCCGCAATTGCGCCACCCCATAAAAATCCTTTAGGAAAACTAATTTTAGACATATATAAAAACTCCTTTATATTAGAATTAACGAGGAAAGGTATTACGATTTTCCAAGAATACCTTTCTTCGTTTGAACCGGTATGAAATGTAACTACTATTTAACTCCTAACTCTAGTAAGGAATCTCCTGCTTGAATCTTTTCTATTTCAGTTTTCTTAATGCTATATTTATCATAATTTGTAACAACAACTGGTGTTGTCACAATATAACCAGCCTTTTGAATTTCAGATATATTAAACTCAATAAGTAATTGCCCTTTTTCTACTCTCGCTCCTTGTTCAATATGAGAAGAGAAAAATTCGCCATTTAATTTCACAGTATCCATCCCAATATGGATTAAAATTTCAGCACCTGAATCCGCTGTAATTCCTACTGCATGATTCGTCGGGAAAAGTGCAGAAACCGTACCTGAAACTGGTGAAAATAACTTTCCTTCTGAAGGCTCAATCGCAACTCCTTCACCTAACGCACCTGATGCAAATGCAGCGTCGTCAATATGTTCGAGCGGCTTAACAACACCGTTAAAAGGACTAAAGATTACTTCATCATCGTTTGATGCAGCTATTTTATCAATTGCTTCAGCTGTTTCTGTAGATGTTTGTTTTTTATTTAAACCAAATAAATAAGTAAGAACAAAACCTAGTACTAAGGAAACAACCATCGCAATAATTGCGCCCCAAAATCCAGCTGTAATACCATCTTTAGGACTAATAAATGTTGGAAGCGCAAATATCCCAAGTCCACCTGTCATATAAGCTTGCGTACCGAATACGCCAAGTATTCCGCCACCAATTCCTCCAGCAATACAACTCATAATAAACGGCTTTTTAAGAGGAAGTGTAATACCATAAATCGCCGGCTCTGTAACTCCGAAAATACCTGAAATAAAAGCTGGAATACTTAGCGTTTTTAATTTCTGGTCTTTCGTTCTCATCCAAACCGCAAGAACAGCACCAATTTGAGCAAATGAAGTAGCGAATATGAGCGCTAATATAGGATCGATACCGTGCACTGCTAAATTGTTATAGCCAATCGGAACAATTCCCCAATGAAGTCCAAAAATAACGAGTACTTGCCAGAAAGCACCAAGTACTACACCTGCTGCTAACGGGCTTAAATTGTAAACCCAAAGTGTAGCCTGTCCTAAAAATTGACCTGCCCACGTCGCAATCGGGCCAATCACAAGAAATGTAAGTGGTACAACGATAAGTAATGTGAAAAATGGTACTACGAATGTTTTAACAACATCTGGAATTACTTTCTTTAACGTTCTTTCTACTTTTGATCCAAAATAAGTAGCGAGAATAATTGGAATAACAGATGATGCATAATTCATTAAAATAACTGGTATTCCTAAAAACGTAATATGAACTGGTGATTCAAACATCGTTCCCGCAAATAGCGTATATAATGGCTCACTTGCTGTTAAACCTGATAAAGCTGGATAAACTAAAGCTCCCCCAATTGCCATACCAATGAACGGTGATCCTCCAAACTTCTTACTTGCTGTATATCCTAGGAAGATTGGGAAGAAATAAAATAACGAATCCCCAACCGCATTTAATATTTGATACGTTCCTGACTGAGTACTTAACCAACCTAAAGCTAAAAATAGTGCATTAAATCCTTTAATCATCCCTGTTGCAGCTAGTACTCCTAAAATAGGAGTGAAAATACTAGAAAGAATATCTATAAGGCTACTCTTTTTCTTTTCACCCGTATCTTCTTCCTCTGTTTCTTGAAATCCCCCGGCAACAATAACCGCTTTATACACATCGGATACATGGTTACCAATAACAACTTGATACTGTCCACCACTTTTCATAACAGTCACAACATCTTCCATACTTTTCAGTATTTCCGTATTTGCTTTCCCCTCATCTTTTAACTGAAATCGTAAACGAGTTATACAATGTACGACGCTATTTATATTTTCTCTTCCGCCAACATGTTTCAGTATGTCTTTTGCCAACTTTTCATACTTCATAGTAGTTCTTCCTCCTTACAATCATCCCATTTATCATTTTTATAAAGTGAAACTTTAATCAGTGGGGGTGTTGTTCATCCCCCACTGATTATTAGTTGAACCAATCGGGCATTTACGGGCAGTTGATCTCCCACATAACTTCTTTGCCTCAGCCGAATTTTGAGGTGGGAGTTTTACTGCCCGCAAATAGCGGGATAAAAGAAAAAACCTAAACTAACCATAACAGCGTGATACATACGAATCACTCCATTAAAAGTCAATTTAGGTTTTGCCTGCCAAACAGTAACAATCCCGTTTATTCAATTACATAATTCATTGCGTTTCGTTACACGATGAATGTGCAACGTTAAATACACTTTTTCATCTTTTGAAAGATGATTATTATGTGCTTTTCGTAAGTATGCCTCAATTTTCTCTGTACAACAATATGCTTCATGATACTTACTTTTCACTTGCTCATATAAAAAATCATCATCGGCCGAATTTAATTCCTTCTGCATTAAACGCTGGGCAAAATATCGTAAATGCGTTACAAACCGACTATAATTAAATGAACTTTCATCTAAGTTCATCTTATAGTGGTACTTTACAACATTTAAAATATCTTGGACGATTTTCGTCATCGCCACCGTTTGCTGCATAGCCGGCTCTCCTTGCTGCGCATTAACGAAATGTAGTGCAATTGACCCTGCTTCATCTTCAGAAAGTCTAAACCCAGTCTCTTCTTCAATAATGTTCAAAGCTTGTAGACCAATTTCAAACTCTTTCTGATAGAACCTCTTAATTTCCCAAAGTAAAGTATTTTTGAGATCCATTCCTTCCTTATGCCGCGTTAATGCGAAGCTTAAGTGATCCGTTAATGTAAGATAAATATAATCACTTAAAACTCCTGGCAAAATTGTTTTAGCATAATGAATAATTCTCTCTGTAATTTCTAAATTCTGCACAGGAATTTCAGTTAATAATCTAGCAAGTTTCTCTGATAATTCTTTTGTTTCTAGCACAAAGGTCTTTTCTATCTTAGATTCATCAACAGTATCGCCGACCTTTTTCTGAAATCCCAAACCTCTGCCCATAAGTACAACTTCTGTCTCATTATCCTTCATCGTACAAACAACATTATTATTTAAGATTTTATGGATTCTCATATTGTTCCGCCTTCTTTTTCTTATAAAGTCACAAAAGGGAATAAAAAAACCTAAACTGATTCCCAAAGCCACACTACACCCGTAGCCTCCAGATCAATTTAGGTTTTGCCTGCCGAACAGTAACAATCCTTTTAATTATTAACTTAACTATATTATACACGATAAGTAAACGTTTACAATAATAAATTATTGAACATTTTTTTACAAGAGAAAACAAAGGCATACTAATTTTTCAGTTCTTTCCCGAATTCCACATAGACCCATTATTGGTTGAAATGTTACAATTAAATCACCCTACATAGTTACTCAAACCGGACTGAGTAACTATCGTCTTATTAAGTAATGCGCATAACTCAAATAAAAAAGACACTATACAGTGTCTTTTTTATTTATATTCTATTCATTATTTTCTCATAGGAATTATCTCTTTTATACACAAAAACTATCAAACAACAAAGGAGACTATCAAATGGAAAATCCTCTTACAAGAGAACTGCGTAACATACTCATATGCCTTATCATTTTGGTTATTGTCGTTGCATTTTGGGACCGTGAGCAAATTGTGGACATTACTGATCATGGTAGCGATCCTACCTTAAACATCAGTAATATGACTCAAATTAGCGAGAATACATTTGCATACAAAGACGAATCTAATCAAATTAAAATATTTAAGTTTAACCCAGATACATATGAAATAAAACTAATAAAAGAATTTTATGCTGACGAATATGAATTACATACAATAAATAATTCAAATTGATAGAAGGCACTTTCGGGTGTCTTTTCTTTATTTTCAAAAGGACCTGCTCAATTCATGCGTAAAAACATAAAGTAATTTGAATCCGTTAAAATACATGAGTGACCCTTTGTTTTCCCCTCTTATCTAAAGGAGGAACTATTATGGGATTTGGTGGTAGTTGTGGCGGCTGTGGATTTTCTGGAGGCTTTGCTTTATTAGTTGTGTTATTCATTTTATTAATCATAGTTGGAGCTTCTTGCTTCTGCTAAAAAACTATCGGAAAAGACACTCTTATATGGGTGTCTTTTCTTTTTTGAATTGTTTTGTTTCCTGCATGTATTCATCACCTACTCTTTAGACAAAAGTATTCTAAAGCGATATTATAGTGCAACTTTTTATAAATTCACATCCAGAAAAAAGCCCCATAGCTAAAGCATCTCATCAACATTTAAAAGAATCTACATATACCTCCTTCCCTTAAAATCACCAAAACCCATTTACAAATCTATAAAAGTAGATATAATATCCTTATGGAACCTTTATTAATTTATAAAGCATTATCAAATGAAACAAGATGTCAAATTTTATCATGGTTAAAAAATCCAGAAAACCATTTCGATGAAAAACCTTATCTAGAGCAAGGCCTTAACTTTCAAGTTGGCGTGTGTGTAGGAGATATCCAGCTTAAAACTGGTTTAGCCCAATCGGTTATTTCTAGTTACTTATTAACTATGAAAAAGGCAGGATTACTAGACTCTGACCGAATTGGAAAATGGACCTACTATCGTCGAAATGAAAAAACAATACGAGAGTTTTCTGAATACGTTCAAAACGAATTATAAAGTGAAAGCTAATAATCAATTAGCATACCAATTGATTATTAGCCTTCACACATTCTGCTTTTTTATAAAATTGCACTACTTATAAAAGCAAGAAACATAGAAAGGAGAAATTTTTTTCGTATATCATATCTAGTTATTTAGATATCTGTTATTGTATTTAAAATTACATAATCCTAATAATATTGACATCTAATCATGCAATAATGCGCATTTCTTTTTTAATGAATTTACTTTCAAAATACTGATACGAATGGAGAGTTTTACAAATGAAAAAAGTAAATCCTTTACTTATTCTGACACTCGCAATAGGTGTGTTCGGAATTATTACTACCGAGATGGGTATTGTCGGTGTATTACCACAAATCACTCAGAAATTTGGCATTTCAACTGCACAAGCAGGATTTCTAGTAAGTATATTCGCACTAGTTGTTGCTATTTCTGGTCCGTTTTTAATTCTGCTCGTCTCTAGTATTAATCGCAAAATAATTTTATTAACAGCAATCTGTATTTTTGTTATTTCAAATATAATTTACGCTTATACAACACAATTTGAAATCATGCTTATTTTTCGTATTTTACCGGCAGCACTTCATCCACTCTTCTTTTCAATCGCTCTTGTAACTGCTGCTAAACTTGTCCCTCCAGAAAAAAGTGGTCAAGCGGTTACAAAAGTTTTCATGGGTATTACAGTTGGGTTTGCTCTAGGTGTACCATTAACCTCTTACCTTGCAGACCAGTTTTCACTGGAAATTGCTTTCTTATTCGGAGCGCTTGTTAACGCCCTTGCATTCATTGGAATATTAATCTTTCTTCCTTCCATGCCTGTTACAGAAAAAATGTCCTTCGGCAAACAAATTCGTATACTCGGCAAACCAGGATTATGGTTAAATATTTTAACCGTCACATTCCTTTTTGCAGCCATGTTTTCCGTATACAGCTACTTCGCTGAATACCTTGCAAAAGTAACTTCTATGAATGGATCTCTCATCAGTATTATGCTATTCATATTTGGTATAGTTATGATTTTAGGAAATCATCTATTTGGTGGTCTCCTGCAGAAAAGCGTAGCAAATACCGTAATAGCATTCCCTATTCTATATTCTATTGTTTACATATTAGTTTATTATTTAGGTTCCTACCTTGTTCCAATGATTTTTATAGTATTCATTTGGGGAATCGTACATGCTGGCGGATTAATTGTTGGTCAAACATGGTTAATAAGCGAAGCAAAAGAAGCACCTGAATTTGGTAATAGCCTATTCGTTTCATTCTCAAATCTCGGAATTACTTTAGGAACAACTATTGGAGGCTGGTTCATTTCAAACTTAGGTATTCATCAGCTTATTTGGAGCGGATTTATATTTACACTACTTTCATTTCTATTAATTATAATAAAAATAAAATTTTTCAATTCTAATAGCCAAGCTTCATTATCAAGCTAGTACGTTTTCAATTTGAATTTTACTCAATACATTTTTCTCTATATAAAATACAGGTTGTTTTTCTTGTAAGATTTTATAAACGAAAAAGTATGATGATCAAAGCCTTTAGCCATAATTATGACTAAAGGCTTTTTTTCTACAAAAAATAAACAACTATAAAAAGGAGCTAATTTTATGGAACATAATAAAAATGGAGTACTTGCTTTAATTGTTTTTGTTTTAGGATTAGTGTTTTTTGTTAGTGGAATGGTTTATCATTTATGGGGTTCTTTTTAATTTCAACTTTTAGAAAGAGAAATAATTCAAAAACTAAAACGTGTATTGTAACGATTGATGTGCAATATTTCCAAAAACAACAAAATATAGATTTGAATTTTATTTCTCAATGAATAAAACAACTTAACGTGGTAAAATAATATTTGGATGGGAGTCCAATACATATTATTAAAATTAAGATGGTTCAAGTCGGAGAAAGGCACCTTAGGGTGTCTTTTCTTTATTTTCAAAAGGACCTGCTCAATTATTGCGGAAAAGACACTTCACTCAAGGAATCGATTTTTTTAGTCATACTTAATGAACTAACGCATGCGTTAGTTCATTAAGTATGAGGTTTGAAAAAATAGCCTGTATATATTTAAACGATGGATAACTTACCTATTTTCTTGTGTTTGTTTGCACCATATACATAAAAACGTAACATATTATTTATCTGTTTGTTTTTGCTTCTTTTTCAAATACTCCGCACGCAATTTTTCAAGTTGCTGCTTTTTATCAAATTTGGCAGGCGTCTGTTTTTCATGAAACTTTGCCACAGCTACCTGACTTTTGTAATCCAATTGATATTTTCCCACTTTGTTCACCTACTTTTCTTGTCTTTAAAAAAAATCTATTCAACAAATATAATATACCTTATTTACTAAAGTAAACCTTATTACTTTATTATTTTGTCTACTTACATCTATTTCGATCCAAATATTTCCTTATCCAACTAATCTGCCCCGTTAGTTGGATAAGGAAACTTCACAATCTCAATAGAGTAATGAAACTTTCGAAAACATTGATACAGCCATAAAAAAAACGACAAACGAGTATCAAGTCGAAGAAATCCTCATTAAGTTTCCTTCCCCATCCAAAAATCAATATAATAAAACGAAACATTTAATACGTATAAAGAAAAATATAGATTTATTAAATCATTATGGCACCCATGAAAGTGCCTTCATTTTGGAAGGAAGGGACAAACTATGAACAAAAGTTATTAACAACATTCTTATTTGGATTATCGGCTTGCAGTTCACATGATACATCTAGCAGTAACACGAAAAACGGACAGGAGACTTCTTTCGGATAATGCGATAAAGGGATCGAGTTAAAAGTGGAATAGTCAAAGAAAATATAAAGTGAAACTTTAATCAGTGGGGCTCCCACCTCTCACAACTTATACTAGCATAGCAAAAAGTACAGACTCTGTCTTAACTACAGTAGACTGTACTTTTTCATTTGTGATTTTGTATAACTTACTATAATGGGATTCCTTAATCCCTTTGAGTAGATGCTCTCCAATCACGAAAAGATGTTGGAAATCCAGAATGTCCACGTTGCTTTGTAACAGCTGGTTTTTCCTCAATAGTAGTTGACTTTTCTTCAAGAGTAGTTGACTTTTCTTCAAGAGTAGTCAAAGCTGTCTGTATTTTCTCAATCTGTTCTCTCAGAGCCTGTTGTTCAATCTTTAAATCCGTAAGTAAACGTAAAATCATCTCAGAATTAGCCATAAAGATCTCCTTTCTCCTAATGCACAGAATAAAATACAATATGTAAACAACGTAATACTCGTGACAAAAATAAGTTCGTCAATTCTCTTAAAATACCAAGTACCTTTTATTTTTCAAAAGGACCTGCTCAAGTTTATCCGTAAAAACATAAAGTGAATTAAATCCATTAATATATGGACTTTATGGAAGGAGGAGTTAATATGGGCTATGGTGGTAGTTGTGGTGGAGGCTGTGGTTTTGGTGGCGGATTCGCATTACTTGTTGTGCTCTTTATTTTGTTAATCATCGTTGGAGCTAGCTGTTGCGGCGGCGGATTCGGCTGCTAAGGAAGGGCACTCATGAGAGTGTCTTTTTTTTATTTCTCAATATGCAACTAACATATATGTGTTACTATCAAAAGGCGAGATTCCCAAAGCGTAATATAGTAGTTTACCAACTATGAAAGCCACTGTCACAAGAAAACAGTAGGCTTTTATTTTTTTATTTAACAAGATTAGAACAGGGATTACCATTCCCCTCAGTAACATTTGAATCGCACATTTTAAAATTGACATAGCACTTCATGCACCGTATACTGTTAACAACAGTATACTGTCATTAACAGTATATATTCCAATTCATTCTAGGAGGTATATTCATGAAACATACAGGAAGACATACAGGTGCATTTCTTTTGTTATTTTTAGCAGAAGATGATAACTATGGCGGGCAGCTACTTCAGAAATGTGACGAAGAACTTCCGGTCAATCCAATTGATAGTGCCATCCTTTACCGCACGCTGAAGAAATTAGAAAACGAAGGTGCTATTGAATCTTATGTAAGTACATCAGTTCCAGATAAGCCGAGAAAGATGTACAAAATTACTACAGCCGGAAAAGAACAATTAGCAGATTTTCAAATGGATATTGAGGAAAAAATGAAAAACTTATCATTTTTCTTAGACAAATATAAAGACTTAAAGGAATCTAATCATGATTAATGGCGCTATCCTTTACACTTTGGCCATTATTCTTACGGGGATTTCTTTTATGAAGGATCGTAATAAAACGAAAGCTGCCCTATTAAAATCATGGAAAATATTTCAAAACCTTCTCCCTGCCATGCTCTCCATTATGCTTTTCGTTGGACTATCACTTTCTATATTAACACCGTCCTTTATCTCTTCCATCATTGGAGAACAGTCTGGATTCATAGGTATTATTTATTCAGCAATACTCGGCTCCGTTGCACTCATTCCAAGCTTTGTCGTGTTCCCACTTGGTAATACGTTAGTCCAACATGGCGCAGGCCTTCCCCAAGTTGCAGCACTCATGTCTACATTCATGTCAGTAGGACTTACAACCATGCCGATGGAACAAAAGTTATTCGGACGAAGCTTTGCTTACGCTCGTAATGCATCTGCATTACTCATGTCACTCCTATTCTCATATATCATTTGGGTGGTGATGGTATGAAGGAACTAAAAAGATATCGCTTCTTTTTCATATTACTGTTTGGGCTCCTCTTATTAACTTTTATAAACCAATCTTTAGGATGGAGCGCATTACAATTAACTGGGAATAGCATTTTAGATATGTTGTTTCTACTCCCCCCTGTCCTAATATTTGTAGGGTTACTTGATCAGTGGGTGAAGAAAGAAACACTAATGAAATATATGGGAGAAAAGTCCGGCATATATGGCATCTTATTTTCTCTATTATTAGGCGGAATTGCAGCTGGTCCCCTCTATGTTGCCTTTCCGATTGCAGCACTACTATTAAAAAAAGGTGCAAGTATTAGATACATCGTATTTTTCTTAGGCGTTTGGACAACTGCAAAATTACCAATTATGGTATATGAATTTTCTTCATTTGGAGCTACCTTTACGCTCATTCACATTAGCTTCGGACTATTGTTCTTCTACGTAATGGGCATCATTTTCGAGAAATTTTATGATCAGCAGCAATTGTTGCGATATGATATTACGAAAGAAATGTAAAAAGACATCTCGTAAAGATGTCTTTTTATATGAACCTTAATTTTCGTTCTGTAAAACCCCCGCTCCCTTCTTTTAAAAACAACGATACGATAAATGTAATAATGATAAAGACTAACCCTAGTGTAAATGCACCTTGAAATCCTGATGTTAAACCATTTAACTTCTCTACTGGATCCATTGGATTTGCGGAGCGTTCCATATAGCTAGTTGTTCCTGAAGACATTTTCGAAATTTTTTGTCCTATTGTTAACGATTATTAATTTAATTTTAAATTTGTAAATTATTATATTTATTTATTTACTAAATATAATAATTAATATATCATCCTCATTGAGAAGTCCTCTCAATAAAAAACTATAGGAGTGACTATTATGCTTTCAGCAAAGAAATGTATTTCTAGTATTGTACTTTCAGCTTCTTTAGTAGGTGGATTTGCTAACCTATCGCAAGCTGAAAAAAATATTTCTGTTCAATCTACACAGACGTAAACGGCGGCGTATCAATTACTTTAGGAAAGTATGGAAGTGTGAACTTTTCGGCCTCCTCCACATCAAATCATTTTAAATATACCTATGTAGAAGACAAAGCACATTTTTGATTTCATATGTTGAAAAATCGTAATACATACTCGTATATTGGAGGTGATGACTCTGCGTAAGAGCATCCACTTATTTCTTCAAGTGTTAATTGGGATTACTATAACCATTGCACCCATTATCATTACGGGGCGTATGTATGATATAACTAAAACGATGGGCGACTTATTAGTTGCAGAGCTCATTGTAAGAACACTTTCCCTAATTATTGGGCTTTTAGTTATTAGTAAAGCTTTACATCATTATTCGCAATAGTTCTTCATACTAAAAAACAGACAATACATTTCTCTTGGTTGCTTGAACAATTGTTACGAAAAAAATATAAAAAGACATCTTACTCTCGTAAAGATGTCTTTTTATATGAACCTTAATTTTCGTTCTGTAAAACTCCCGCTACTTCTACTCCCTTTTTCTCTTCTTTTAAGAGTAGCGATACGATAAAAGCAACAACGATAAAGATTAACCCAAGTGTAAATGCACCTTGGAAGCCGGATGTTAAACCGTTTAACTTCTCTACTGGATCCATTGGATTTGCTGAGCTTTCCATATACTTAGTTGTTCCTGAAGACATTTTCGAAATAAATATAGCTGTACCAATTGCGCCAGCTACTTGCTGTAACGTATTAAACAGTGCTGTTCCGTGCGGATATAGATCTGGTGTTAATTGATTTAAACCGTATGTTTGTGCTGTCATTACAAACATGAGTCCAACCATTAATACGCTATGCATGACAATAATTTGTACCATTGATGTGTCAGGAGTAATGCCTTTAAATAAGAACATTGCAATCCCTACTAACACAATGCCGGGAACGATAATAACTTTCGGACTAAATTTATCAAATAGTTTGCCTGCGATTGGTCCCATTATGGCACTAATAATACTTCCCGGAAGCATTATTAATCCTGATTTAAAGGCTGTAACGAGTAAAACTGTTTGCAAGAACATCGGTAATAAAGTCATCGTTGAAAATAACGACATCATCACAATGACGATTAATCCAACTGATATTGTAAACATCGGGACTTTAAATGCACGTAGTTCTAAAATTGGATTATCGATTTTTAATTGTCGCACAGTAAAAATACATAATGATATAAGCCCAACAATTAAAGCACCATACACTTTCGGATCGGACCACCCTAAGTCACCTGATGCACTAAAGCTATACACAATCCCGCCGAAACCTAATGTTGATAAAAGAATAGATGGATAATCTACTTTTGGCCTTGTTAACTCTGAAACATTTTGAATGTACTTCATTCCAATTACAATGGAAATAATTACGATCGGAACGACAAAGTAGAATAACCAGCGCCAATTCAGTGAATCAACAATTACTCCAGATAATGTAGGACCAATTGCTGGAGCTGACATCATCACAAGTGCGATTAATCCCATTGTGGCACCACGTTTTTCAGGCGGACAAATAATTAAAATCGTATTCATTAATAACGGTGAAATTAACCCCGTCGCTACTGCTTGGACGATACGGCCGACTAATAAAACAGAAAATGTCGGTGCAAATCCCGCAATTAATGTACCGACTAAAAACGTTACCATAGCGATCAAGAACATTTGTCTCGTTGTGAGCCATTGCTGAAGTAACGCTGTAATCGGGACTAAAACACCAACTACTAACATGTAAGCTGTAGAAAGCCATTGAATAGTTGAAGCTGTTACATCAAATTCTTTCATTAATACCGTTAACGCATTACCAAGTAACGTTTCGTTTAATAATGCAACCATTGCCCCTAAAAGTAACGCAATTAAAATGGGGGTATGCTTCATATTAGAAGTATCAACTTTGCCATTTGCGGGGCTCTTAGTTGTTATATTCATGTATTCATTCTCCTCCTGTTTTTTACTCCAAAAGCTTTATATAAACCGGAACACATGTAATATAATATACATATGTAGATTAAAAAGGGAGAATCAATTTTCAGCCGTTGTATATTTAATCTACAAAAAAGGAGAATTGTAGATGAACGATAATGAAAAGCAACTTGATTTACGTATTAGACGTACACATAAATTACTATGGAATTCCTTATTTGAATTAATGACGCAACCAAAACAAAAATATAGTGCCATCACCATTAACCAAATATGCGATCGCGCGATGGTACACCGAACAACCTTTTATAAACATTTTGAAGACAAAGATGCTTTATTAGCATTTGGATTTAAACGCTATGGCGAAATGATTGCTGAAATACCACTTTTAGATCGATTAAGTAAACCATTTCAAGTGATCGAACAATTCCTGCATCATGAAGAAATCTGTAAAATGTTTGAGGCGCAAATGTCTGATGAACAATTCAATAGCCGCATGTATTATTTAAGCCACGAAACAAGAAAACAGGAAACAGAAGCGCTAAATCGCCTTTGTAAAAATCATACGATGCCAAATGATTTAATAACGGAATTTTATTCAGGAGTAATCACCTCATTAAGTACGTGGTGGTTTCAAAACGAAAGAAAAGTTCCTGCAGCAGAAATGGATAGGCACTTCCACCAACTTATTAATCGGGATATTTTTCAGTTTGAAGAGAAATAGTATTACAAATTTCCACTCATGTAATCAAATTGACCACAAAATAGGAATATGATATATTTTCGGTAGAATACTATATAAGTGTGACATCGAATGAAATTGCATATAATAAAAGAAGAGATGCGCTAACATCTCTTCCCTAACTGCTACCGCCTAGGGTGGTGGTTATTATAAGTTATTTCTTTTTGCGGAACCCACCCTTTTGCTTGTGACGGCGCGGAGTGGGTTTTTTGTTGTCCTTATCCAGAAGTTGCTTCCGCAAAAAATACGCTGAAACTTCGCGTACAGTCGCTTTCACAAACTATTTTACAAGAAACAAAAACTCCATATTATCACCTCCTTTCCTTCCGAATAGAAAGAAGGGATAACCCTCCACCCTCACAATATGCAGTTAACTTTATTTTATCAAATGATTGTAAAGATATTATGTAAACAAAACGAATGAAAATTTACATATAAAAAAGCCCTATGAAAATGGGCTTTTTTGCACATACTATTTATTCTCTTTTAACTTCTCTAACTCTAGCTGTACTTCTTCTTGTAAATTTTGATCTAACACTTCTTGTTGATTAGGAGACTTCAAATTATAAAAATAGTTACTAGCAGCTGTTTCTGCTTCTAACTTTTGCACATACGATTCAATGCGTGCAAAGCCTTTCGCTGTACTTTCTGTATGGAACGAATCAATCGCTCTGTTGCTTTCTTTTATCGCTTGCGCCGCATTTAATCGTGAAACAAGAACTAGTTCTTTATATTGCAACTCTCCATATTTCTTTTGCAATTTGTCAATTTGTTCATAAAGCGTCGCTGTTTGCTCTTTTGTTATTTCGTACTGTTTGCGATATAGTTCCGCTTTTTTCTCATTCACAATTTTTTCTTGTAGGGCTAACTGCGCCATATGATCTTCTTCGCGTGATACTGCAAGCTCAGCTTGGCGAGTTCTTTTTGCAATAAGAGCATCCGTTTCTGAAATCAATGCTTCATATTTCTTTTCTAAATAATATTGATGAGAAAGTGCTTTTTCAGCCTTCGTAATTTGCTGTTCTGTTTCACGAAGATACTGCTTTAACATGTTAATAGGTTTTTCCATTTTATCTAATGTTTGATGCACATCCGCCACTACAATATTTTTAATACGTTTTAAAATACCCATTACTACTTCTCCTCCTTACGAATATTGCGTTCCCATTGATCTAAAATATCTACTTGTTTTTGTACTTGAAAGTCGCTATATACATCTATATCAGTTGCCATTCTTTTTTCTTTTAATTTTTTATATGCCCAAACAATCGTTGCAACAAATGCAATCATCGGAAGGACTGGTAATAAACCAATAACTAGGAGCAATATGCCTGTCCATTTTTTAACCGTATTCCCCTCAGACTTACGAAGCATGAACCAGCCGAAAAGAACAAATCCAAACGCTAACAGGAATGGTATAAAGAATAAGCCTTCAAACTCTTTTTCATGGTGTTTTTCATGATGCTCATTTCGCTCAAAGTTATTAAACTTTTCTTTTTGTGTAACGAAAGCTTCTTTTTCTTTATCATGAGAAACCGTATACGCTGCTTGCGTATGTTTCTCGTGATCCCATCTGTCAAACTTCATACTATGTAATCCAAACAATAGTAATGCTAGAAGTAACGGAAGGATCAAAATCCATTTTAACCAACGCAATTTTTTACGTTTATTCTTTTTCATCTGTTCACCACCATCTATCATTCGTTTTGAGATAAGTAAAAAATGTATTACCTCCCTTTACCTTTGATACATATGAGTGTAAAACTTAGACGTGAGAAGAGGATGAAAGAAACATGATGAATATATGAGAAATATCTAAAAATTTTCTCATAATTATTCCAAAACGAAAGAACCCAACTTCTCCATATAAAGTGAAACTTTAATCAGTGGGAGTTTTGTCCATCCCCCACTGATTATTAGCCTTCACCAATCGGGCTTTTA
>NZ_BOQD01000036.1 GCF_018332515.1 Bacillus hominis
TAGTTATTATTGGACTAGCCAAGAATAAAGTGGCTATGCCACCATACAAAAACTTTTTCCTCATTTTATTCCCTATCCCTTCTTTAATATTTATTCAATTTGAATTTCTTTCATTAAACATACGAAAATAGTTCTCTCATTAATAATTACAAAGAGTTATGAAGCTTTCTAGTAAGGATGGTTATGTATGTTTAGCTGTTTTTAGAGTTCCTCCCTCCCCCTATCAAATATAGAAGTAACTGCCACGGATATAATAAATAAGTTAATAAAAAACTTTTGAGGGTTTTAGTAAATACATATAAAAAAGCATATAGCAACGCCCCTTTTGCCATACGCCTGTCTGCTCAGCTACTGCCTGCTTTTAGATTTGGCATTATTGGAGATGACTTCTGTGAAACAGATAAAAGAAGTAGCACTTCCATTATAACTATTTTTCGAATATTCACTCGTCCGGGTTGTGAAAAATGATGCAAAAATTCTCAAGACCCTGTTTCCCCTACTATAGCCCCAGTAGCCCCCTGGTGGTGGAGGTACTATAAACTGATCATCATTTTGGTAAATGGAAGCAGCAATCATATAAGTGCTATATAGTCCTATACTCCCACCTCTGTCTTGTATTGTTTATTTCTTGTTAGGAATACGCAATTATTATCGCTTACTATCGTGTGTACGCTGTGTGTGCAGTACTTATGTATCAGTGCTGTATGTGCTGTGCTATATCATATAACGTCGTATTCCCATATGAAATATGTAATGTATATTATAGTCCTAGTGGATCTTCTAGTTCCTGGGCTGCTGTGGCTGCGTTCTTTACTGTAAATAGCAGTCTCTGCTTCCTGCAGCTTGCCTTGTGTTTTAAGGAATATATCCATGGCCTTTATTTAAAATAACTCATTCATTAATTCATATATAAAATTAGTCAGAGTACGACCAACACCCTACCGATCAGTAACGTCTATCCCAATATGGTTAGTTGCTAAAAAGAAGTTTTACTTTTTTCTTAGAACCACCCTTTATACATTTGCAGCGTTGGGTGTTTTTTCTATGTTTAGTAAATATCAATTAAACACTGCCACAACAAAAAAAGCTAGCTGACATAGTTAGCTTTCTCTGTGTATTCACTACTAATGAACTATTGCGTAAAAAATACGAATAAAAAAATCCCTATCAAAAAGGTTAGTAAATCAATAGTACAAAAACACTGTATTCATTGTATATAATGTTAGATATAGATTCATGATGTACTTTTGAAAAAGAATTTAGAGGAAGGACGAACCAGATGAGAATCGTAGAGACACAGATAGCAGGATTTAAAAGTATTACCTATTCCAAACTATCCTTTAGAGAGAAGGGAACAATCACACACATTAACATCTTAGCAGGTCGTAATAACGCAGGAAAAACAGCTGTTTTAGAGGCTTTATCTAAAGTCTGTCAGTGTTCATTAATGGAGAATGAGGTACCATTCGAACTTAATAAATTTATGAAAGAACACAATAAAGATACTTTTCAAAGTGCAGAGTTTTACCTACTAACTATTGCCGTCTTACTAAATAAATCTGAATTTGAAACTTTATGTGGAGTAAAATCAGAAGATTTTACTCTTTCCGAAAGACATTATCAAGTAAACCTACTAATTAAAGATGATACAATTCTGTCTTACGAAATAGGCTTTTTCGGATATAAGACTAACCCCTCGGTATTTAGACCATTTACTGCTGAATCCCTAAAAGGATTCACTGCATTTGAAAATACTTCCCTTTCAAATGATGAAATAATAAAGAAATTTAAGAAAGCATTTCTATCACTGCTTCAAAACTCAATAGTATTTATAAGTGTTCATAGGGAAATTAAATCTCCAGCGTTAATAAAGCCCAACATAGATTTAGATTCTAACGCGTCAAACTTATATACCGTTTTGTATACATTAAGAAATAATTATGGAGAGATATTTGATGAAATTCAAAAACAGTTTATCCAAATGTTTCCTGATGTTACACGTATCTATACATATATTGACTACGATGAGACAGAACAGGAAAGTTTCACTAGGGTCATGTTAGAGTTTGACAATTATTCTAAAATTATACCGTTAGAAGAATGCGGAAGCGGTTATACACAGGCACTTATATTACTTTGTTTAATTCATTCAAAAAGAGAAAGGATTATACTGTTTGATGAACCTCATCTCTATTTACATCCACATGCTGAAAAATCTATTTATGATTTAGCAGTAAGCAATACAGGAAATCAATATATATTCTCAACACATTCACCAATACTAATAAATTATCCAGTTGAGAAAACAACTTATTTTGTAAAAAAAGAAAAGAACATTTCAAGTTATGTAGAAATGACCAATATAAATGAAGTATTAGATGATTTAGGCATTAGTAATAGTGACTTTTCATTCTCTGATCGTGTAATTTTTGTTGAGGGACCAACTGAAGAAAATATTTTACCTCTCATCTTTGAAAAAAACGGTTTTAGGCAAATTGGTTTTAACTATAAAATAATTAGCTTAAATGGAACTGACAGGGAGTTTACGAAACGAAGTGCAATGACTAATAATTCAAGTAAATTAGAGTCTATTTTTAATGCTATATCTAACTCACCTATTCCTTACACAATAATGCTAGATAAGGATGAAAAAACTCCAGAAAAGATAAAAGAATTAGAAGAGACATATAAAGGCAAAGTTGTTATTTTGCCTCGAAGAGAGATAGAAAACTATTTCTTAAGACCAGAAGCTATATATGATTTAATTAAAAAGCATAATCCAGAACAGGAATTTAAGATAGAAGATATACAAGAGTCTATACAAAATTTCCTAGATGATAAAGATAACAAAACCTTTTATCCAAAAGGCTGTAACAATCAAATTGAAGACGTTAAAGCTAGTATGGTTCTTGAAGCAGTTTTAAATAAGTATTCAATGAGATATAACAAGATTCGTGACGGACTATACATAGCAGAATGGTTATACCAGAATGGTTATCAAGAACTAGATGCAATCTACGGGTTCTTTGCTGATTTTCTTCAAGGTAAACAGCTGGTCACAAACACCCAATAGTTATTACCATTAAAATAAAGTCAAATGATAATAATATTTCACTTTATCAAAGCTAGAATTCATACCATTCCCCTATTATTTTTTGTTATCAATTAATATAAATTGACCTCATAAACTCTTAGTGCGGAATTCATAATGATAAATGTTAGTTGAAAAGTGACTCTTACTTAGACGCTAACCCTAAATTATTTAGTTTGTTATATTATCTCAATTTACTTAAAGGAAACACTATAGTATTTCCTTTAAGTAACTAGCTGGACAAATGAAACAACTGTTTTGTCCAGCCGTTTTCTTTTTAATAATTATATTCTTTAATTTTCACATAAATAGTAGAACGCGGTACACCAGTAGCTTTCACTATATCATTAACACTTAAGCCATTTGTTTCTCTTTCTGCATATAACTTTAAAGCTTGCTTAACGGTCGTAATTCCAGGCCATCCAGTACCTAACGTATCTAATACGGTTCGCCTGTTTGAATATGAATTATTCGGCTACAGGTTCGATAGATGCGTTGCTAGAAACGTTAAATTAGCAGATACACGTCGTATGGTAGAGGCACTTGATTATATGAGGATCGTTGAACCAGGAGAAAAAGAGGAGGAATTAATTTGGGAAGCACTACAAAGTCGCGTACAATCAGAGAAAGAGTAATTGAATTTGAAAAAGCATTTACGGATTAACTAGAAAAGATTGAAAAACAGATCACGGATTGCGAAAAAGAAATAGAGGATTTGCAACTAGAATTACAATTTGTAACTGAAAAAGAATATCCCAAAGCTATTGCGTCCCGTATTTTAAGTGGTGATCCAACTGAAACAAACAAACTAAAACAGCTAATTGACAAGCTACAGGATCAAATCCAGGATAAGCAAGAGGATCTAGTTGTTTATCATAACATTAAAGATCGCTTTATTGCCGAGAAGGTAGAAGAATCTCGCGGCTTCATTATCCCTTTTAACGAGGAAAAGCGCAATACAGCTGCACAGATCCTAAAGGCCAAGCGTGCCTACTTAGAAGCGATCCTGGAGGAATCCAAGCCGCTACATGACTTCCAGACTGCAGATCTAAAGCTACAGCACGTACTAAGTTATGGTGGCGTCGCAAAACCTTTAAGCGGATTCCCGCTAGATCTCGCACCTAAACACGGTGAACGAATGTTTCATAACAATGTTTATTTAGCTGTTACTAATGCAGAAGCTAACAGGTTTATTAAACAATCACCTAATCCGGACGATCTGGAGTACTTACCCGTAAAATAAATAGCAACACAAAAAGCCCAGCTGACTCAACACCCCGAGTTAGTTGGGCTTCTTTTTTTATATACAATTACCTGCGATTACGATAAACGCTACTATACATATCTTCCAGTTTTAAATATTCAATTCTCAATTCAAGTCGTGAGAGTTATGCATCAAAAGCAACATCGAAATTCTGGCCAATAAATTGATTATAGTACATTAAATGTTTCCTGAACATCGGCAACTCTTTTTCTACTTCATCCACTGGAAAATCATTAATATCTTTCTCTAGATAATAATTTAATTTAGTATCAAACCAATCTCTTAAAATAAAATCAATTGCACGCCTATATGCTACACTTCTCTCTATCCCTTCAGAATCGGGCCATTTAATCTTCTCTAAATCCTCCTCCATTAGATCTCCCCCTAACTAAAGTATCTTCCTTAAGATTTAACATTTAAATAACTTAACCAAACCGATTGGTTTCTAACCATAAAAAAAGATCCTGCCCCCTGCAAGATCTCCACGTGTAAAATATACTTTTAAAGAATCGAATAATATTGTCGCTGCTGCAATTAAAATCTATCATAGGGACGTTTTCCCTACGAATCAGCAAAGCGATATCTTCTTCCCTAGAAAACGCCAAAATACGTCGATGAGATTCGCATTCTGACGCTATTAACTTTGCTTTTATGTACAGTTTTGCTAATCTTCTTCTACAGCTTAAGGTCTTAAATTATTACTAGGATCTCCGTCCGGATTGGAACGAATATGCGGTTTAACATATGTTCCATCACCTCTATAGTAACCATCTACTGAATGTATACCCGGATTAGAATTTCCAGACCCACCTGGCGAATCATCATCATCTAGATAATAATCTTCTGACTCAAGGTCACCAAATTTACGTAGACAATCACTATCTGTAGTACATTTTGCCCTTGTATCCTCAGGTGATGAAAACAAGTTTACTACTCCCGTTCCTATGCCTATTAAAATCCAGAAGCATGCTAATCTAAAAGTAGCCCTCTTAATTAAAGCAAACCTTTCCTCTTTTTTATTACTTTCTATATCAGAATAAGCAGCGATCGAAAGTATAATATAAAATACCGAAATACCCACCCAATACTTCAAATAACCCCCCCTTCCTTTACTACTTACTTATAATTATATACCTTATTTCTTCATTCTCCGTATAGATCTTACTCTATATTTGGTATAAATCTCTTTTTCCTCTATCGTTGCTAGTAGTAGTTGCTTATATATTCCACTATCCGTGGTTAATAGATGATTCACGTATTTCCTTATATCATCTTTCGTAACATCGGCAATGAGTTGACGGTCAATAATATTAATGAACTCCGCCCAAAACATTCTATAATCACTTACGGTACGTTCTCTATATCCTTCTGAAACGTAAATGTCCATAACACGTTCTAACGCCCTATTAACCGTAATAGAAGGCTTAAAGAGAACGATGTCTGTATCGATGTCACGACGTTTTCCAATCGCACGTCTTTTAACTCTTTTCATAACGAAAAAACCCCCTGTACATGATTATTTCTAATCACATACAAGGGGTTTCCCTAATCTTACTGCCATTTTTTCTACGTGTTATTAACGTTATTAAGTGACGCTTACTTAATATCATAAACCTTTCCGTTTTAGACTAGAACGTGTCATAGTAACGCATAATACATGACGTTTATCCAAAAGGTTTCGCAAAGGAATGTATATAGAGTAAGACTTTCGCGGTATAAAACGCGCCCAGAGGGATTCGAACCCCCGGCAGACGTGGTACCGGAAACCACCGCTCTATCCGACTGAGCTATGGGCGCATGATTATAAAATACACTTCATTTTCTTCTCATAATAATAGCAATAAAAACCATTTAAATCAATAAAAACTCTTTGATAACACATTATATATACGCTTTTTTCTGCATAAAAACGCCCCCTAATCTCTACATTTAGGAGGCAATTCTTAACCGTTTTATTTATCTAGTTTCTCTTTAATCTCTTTTGGAATTTCATTCGGCTGTACTTCTTGGTATGTTTCAATATATTCCCCTTTTGTTTTAACCTGCACATACGCTCCCTCTCTTAAGCCATTAGGGGCATAAAACTTAACATCTCTTTCTTCACCTGAAGCGTAATAACCAGTAAGTTTATAGTCTCCAGCTACTTCTCCAATTCTGGTTAGTCGACCAGATTCCTTTGCTTTTACGTATACCCAGTCCTCTTTTACAAGCGGGTTATATCTATCCGTTATCTCATTATGAGAAAAGCTTGCCACACCAATAACTAATATAAAAATTCCAATTAAACCTAATAATAATTTCTTCATTTTTCTCTCCTTAAAATATCCTTTTAACTTGCCTTACTTACTTTCTTTATTCTAGAAGAAAAAGTTTTTTTCCACTATCGCTTATCCTTACATATTCATTACAAAATTGTAATCTACACATGCTACATCCCTAAAATTCCCAATCATAAATTCACCCCAATTCACAAATTATAACTTTTGAATTGATATTCCAAAGGGGGCTTCATTCAATGACTGTAATTACAAAACTAAAGCAAACTGTTTCTGGATTAAAAAGTGCACAAGCTAGCTTAGAGGGATTCGCTCTTGATACGGATAACCAACAAGCAAAGCAACTTTTCCAAACAGCTGCAGAGCAAACACAAACAATTATTGATTCTTTAAACCCACGTGTTGAAGAAGTCCAACAAGAAGAACCACAATACACACAGCAATAACCAAAAGTACCATTTCATCTAATGGTACACAATTTGAGAAAAAGGATGATATGCAATCATCCTTTTTCTCTCACATTACATAATGCAATAGAAATGGAATGATTATAATGCGAAAACTCGGAATCATAACCGCGTTATTTATGCTCCTATTCGGTTCACTTCCCGGATGTGACAATAGCCCGTTAGATAAAAAGGTAAAGAAAGAAGAAGCAAAACGAACGAAAGAAGACAAGGGCCCTAAGTTAACAAAAATGAGTACAGAATCCTTTAATCAATCTATATCGCAAGAAGCTAAGAAAAAAGCTCTCGCTATGGAGGGAATTATAGAAGCTACCGCAGTTAATACAAATTTAGATCTTTACATAGCCGTCAAACCTGAACATCACGAAAGATTTGGTTTAAAACCTTTACGAAGTAAATTAAAAAAGAAGCTAAGTGATGAAAATCCTACTTTCGATATTCGTGTAAGTACAGACAAAAAGATCTATATGCTCATAGAAGAACTTGAAAACAAAATTAAGAAAAAGAAAGTAAGTAAAGATGGTATTAAAGATCAATTGAAACTCATTCAATCAGAAATGGGATCTAATATTTAAGCTTTCTAAAAGAGAAGGAAGGATTCAAATGTCTAGTAAAGATAAAAATTTAACGCCTGTACAACAAGAATATAAAAAATTCGAACAACAGCGCGAACCGAAGCGCCCCGTTTTAAAAAATTGTATAAAAGCTTTTCTCGTCGGGGGATTCATTTGTCTAATAGGCCAACTAATCTCCACCTTTTATATTACTTATTTTGATTTCACTGAACGCTCTGCCGGGAATCCTACAGTTGCCACTCTTATTTTTATTTCTATGCTACTGACGGGATTTGGCGTCTACGATCGACTTGGGCAATTTGCTGGTGCTGGCACCGCAGTTCCCGTTACCGGATTTGGTAACTCTGTTATTGCCGCATGTATTGAACACCGGACAGAAGGATTCGTTCTCGGCGTTGGTGGTAACATGTTTAAACTAGCAGGATCGGTCATCTTATTTGGCGTATTTTCAGCTTTTGTCATCGCTCTTATTAAAACGATTCTCTTTCAATGGGGAGGGCTGTAAATGTTACAAGGACACCGAACATGGGTATTCGAAAACAAACCAGTTATCATTTCAACAGGTGTAGTCGGCGGCCCATTTGAAGCAAATGGAAAAATCCCTGAAGACTTCGATACCCTGCATGAAGATTTATGGCTCGGACAAGATTCTTACGAAAAGGCGCATAAAATTTTATTTGAAGAAGCTTGTAGCCGCGCTACCGAAAAGGCAAAGCTCCGTAAAGACGATATTCAATTCGTACTCGCAGGGGATTTAATTAATCAAATAACTCCAACGAGCTTTGCATGCCGCACACTTGGCACACCTTATCTCGGATTATTTGGTGCTTGTTCTACTTCTATGGAAGGTTTAGCGCTCGGTGCAAGTATCGTAAATGCAAAAGGCGCAAAATATTTATTAACTGGAGCTTCAAGCCATAACGCTGCCGTGGAAAAACAATTTCGTTATCCAACTGAATATGGTGGTCAAAAACCTCCTACGGCTCAGTGGACAGTGACCGGTGCAGGCGCGGCTATTTTAAGCGACACTGGATATGGTCCACAAGTAACATCGGCCACCATTGGACGAGTTATTGATATGGGACTAACAGATCCATTTAATATGGGAGGCGCGATGGCTCCAGCTGCTGTCGATACAATTGAAGCTCATTTAAGAGAAAGAAATCTCGATGCATCTCACTACGATTTAATCGTAACAGGCGACCTCGGACACGTTGGACGCGAAATTGCTTACGACTTACTACATAAACATGGAACAAAAGTAACAAGTGAACAATTTCAAGATTGCGGACTACTCATTTACAGAGAAGGTCAGCCTGTAATAGCCGGCGGGAGTGGCCCAGGCTGTTCAGCAACAGTCGTGTACGGGCATTTATTAAATAGAATGAAAAAAGGAGAATTCAAAAGGATACTCGTTGTCGCGACAGGTGCTTTACTATCTCCGATTACATTCCAACAAGAAGAAACGATTCCGTGTATCGCTCACGCTGTTTCGATTGAATTTGGAGGTGCAATGCAATGATTTTTTTCTGGGCTTTTGTCATTGGTGGACTTATATGTGTAATTGGTCAACTTATGTTTGATGTCGGTAAACTTACTCCTGCTCATACAATGGCAACACTCGTTGTTGCTGGAGCTATATTAGATGGATTCAATCTGTATGAACCATTAATTGATTTCGCTGGAGCTGGGGCAACGGTACCGATTACAAGTTTCGGTAACGCCCTCGTTCACGGCGCTATGGAAGAAGCTGCAAAACACGGAATTGTCGGCGTTATTACCGGTATGTTTAAAGTAACGAGCGCAGGTGTATCAGCAGCGATTATTTTCGGCTTCATTGGAGCATTGCTATTTAAACCGAAAGGATAAGAGGTGTTGTCATGACTGTTATCGCTAGCGTAAAAACTTGCCTTGCCAGTGTAAGAGGGGCTCAAGCAAGTTTAAGCTCCCTTTCATTAAATTCACAAGACGAAGAATCAAAACGCGTATTTCATGAATGTATGTTAGAAATGGACAGCGTCATCGCTGATTTAAAGGATAGAATTTCAGTATTAGAACGTGAAGAACCTCAATATAAAGGGTTTTAAGTAGACTGGAGGAAATGACTATGTCTCACCTGCCCGAATGGACACTCGTTATTCTTCGCTCTGTATTCATATTAATCATTTTATTCGCTATTACGAAATGGTTAGGGAAAAGACAAATCTCTCAGCTCTCCTTTTTTGAATACATAGCCGGAATGACAATCGGTGACATCGCTGCCCAAGTATCTACAGGGCTCGATTCAAAATTTTTCCACGGCGTCTTTGCGATACTCATTTTCGCTGTGGTACCTTTTTTCACAGGAATCCTCTCCTTAAAGAACAAAACAGCTCGGGACTTCTTTGAAGGGAAATCTACCGTATTAATAAAAGATGGAAAAATACTCGAAGATAACTTAAAGAAAGAAAAATATACAAGTGACGAATTACTTGAACTACTCCGAGGAAAAGATGCGTTCAGCGTAGCTGATGTTGAATTTGCAGTATTAGAACCGAGCGGAGAGTTAAATGTATTACTGAAGAAAGATCGCCAGCCACTCACAGCAAAAGACATCGGTTTAAAAGTACCGAATGAAAAAGAACCACAAACTGTTATTATGGATGGAAATGTATTAGATGAGCCTCTTTCCTCTAGTGGACATAACCGTGCTTGGTTACATTCCGAATTAGAAAAACTCGGTGTTGTCATTGAAAATGTCTTTCTCGGTCAAGTTGACTCATACGGACAACTTACTATCGATATTTATAATGATAAACTCCAAATGCCTTCCCCTCAAAACAAGCCTTTATTATTAGCATCTTTAAAGAAATGCCATGCTGATCTTGAATTATTCTCTTTAGAAACGAAATCAAAATCAGCGAGTGATATGTATAGTAAAAACGCGAAACAAGTCGAAACAATTTTAAATAAGGTAACCTATCTTTTAAAAGAATAAATACCGAAAGAACGCTTCAGTAAAAAGGCGTTCTTTTGCCTTTTCTACACCTTTAATCACGTTTAAATTTATGTAATTCGGTTATGATGTTGAAGATACATAAGCAGGGGATTTTAAAAACATAGCGAATAAATCATGATACAACTACATATTTTTTGATTTAAAGTGGTTTCGTTTGACCTTCATTGACCATAATTGTATTATAAGACTAAGAAAGCTTTTAAAGGAGGAAATAACAGATGAATTTAATTCCTACAGTAATTGAACAAACAAATCGTGGAGAACGCGCTTACGATATTTACTCTCGACTATTAAAAGACCGCATCATTATGCTTGGTAGCGCAATTGATGACAACGTAGCAAACTCTATCGTTTCCCAGCTTTTATTCTTGGAATCTCAAGATCCAGAAAAAGATATTCACATCTATATCAACAGCCCTGGTGGTTCTATCACAGCTGGTATGGCAATTTACGATACAATGCAGTTTATTAAACCACAAGTATCAACAATCTGTATCGGTATGGCTGCATCTATGGGTGCATTCTTACTTGCAGCAGGTGAAAAAGGAAAACGTTACGCACTTCCAAACAGTGAAGTAATGATTCACCAACCACTCGGCGGTGCACAAGGTCAAGCGACTGAAATCGAAATCGCTGCAAAACGTATCCTATTCTTACGTGAAAAATTAAACCAAATTCTTGCTGACCGCACAGGTCAACCACTTGAAGTTCTACAACGCGACACAGACCGCGACAACTTCATGACAGCAGAAAGAGCTCTAGAATACGGCTTAATCGATAAGATCTTTACAAATCGTTAATAACTAAAAGCAGAAGCGGCTCGTTCTGAATCGTAGGGCGATGGAGCCCCTGATTCCGAGGCGCTTTTTGCCTCGAATGAAGGGGCGAAACGACCGGAGATTCTAGCCGCTGGAGCTAGATATAACTAAAAGCGGAAGCGCCCTATTACAGGGCGCTTATTTATTATCATGTACTCCCATCAATTAAACTCAACTCACAAATAAACAACAAAATACAGAAAAGCTATCGCACATTCGCGATAGCCTTTTATTGTACATATGCAGCTAATGCTTCCAAAGCCTCTTCTGCATCTGAACCTTCTGTTGTGATTGTAATCATGCTACCAGTTCCGATTGCTAAGCTCATAATCCCCATTATGCTCTTTGCATTAACTGTCTTTCCATCTTTCTCAATAAAAATATCAGAATGAAAACGATTTGCTTCTTGTACAAACAACGCAGCCGGACGTGCTTGTAAGCCGTTTTTTAATGCAACTTTAACCAACTTTTGAACCACAGCTCCATTTCCCCTTTAACCTCTTATTTTTTTGCTACTGTTTCCCCCGCGCGTAATTTCTCTGCAATTTCATCGATTTTACGCAAACGATGATTAATACCCGATTTACTAATTTTCCCCCCGGATACCATCTCACCTAACTCTTTCAATGTTACATCTTGATAATCTCTTCGTAACTGTGCAATTTCTCTTAATTTATCTGGCAAAATATCAAGCCCAACCGTCTCATCAATATAGCGGATGTTCTCAATTTGCCTTAACGCTGCACCAATTGTTTTATTTAAATTAGCTGTTTCGCAATTAACTAAACGATTTACTGAATTACGCATATCGCGAACAATTCGAATATCTTCAAATCTTAAAAGTGCATTATGAGCACCTATAATATTTAAAAACTCTGTAATTTTTTCAGCTTCTTTCAAATACGTAATGTACCCTTTTCTTCTTTCCAACGTCTTACTATTTAAATCAAATCCGTTCATCAGTTCACATATAGAATCATTATGTTCCTTATATAACGAAAAGATCTCTAAATGATAAGATGATGTTTCTGGGTTATTTACTGAACCACCTGCTAAAAATGCACCACGTAAATACGATCGTTTACAACATTTCTTCTCGATTAATTCCTGCGATATATTTCGAATAAACGAAAAGTCATCTCGAACAATGTGAAGATCTGCTAATATTTCGCGAGACTTCTCAACAAGCCGCACGATATATACATTATTTTTCTTCAATCGCATTTTTTTACGAACAAGTAATTCTACCGTCACATCATATCCTTTTTTCAAAAGCGTATAAATCCTTCTTGCAATTGCTGCATTTTCCGTTTGAATATCAATAGATAGGCGACGGTTTGAAAAAGAAAGCGATCCGTTCATTCGAAGCAACGCCGATAACTCTGATTTCTCACAGCATTCCTTCATTTCAAGGTTGGTCAACTCTTTCTTTGTTTCTGATGCAAATGACACAGTCAACACCTCCTTATACTATTAATCTGGAACAAAAATCTTGTCCTATATGAATGAGGAGCGTTACCTCAAACGAGGCAACGCACATTTATAACAATGAATATAAAATAGAAGCTAACTTTAATGTATCATGTCTTACAACACGATCATCATATTTCGCTAATTGATCTTGAATGATTTCGATATTATGTTTAGCAAAACGATCTGTATCCAGTGCAACTGGTTCCGACATTTCTTCCTCATATAACTTACGTAATTCACGAGGAATATCACGATTATTTACAATCGCAGTGTCGATAAATGGTTTACCTAAATGATCATGTAACGCCTGCACATGATCAAACGCAGTATAACCCATCGTTTCGCCCGCTTGCGTCATAACATTACATACATATACCTTCTTCGCTTTCGCAGCAAGAACAGCGTCTCCAATTTTGTTAACAACTAAATTCGGTAATATACTTGTGTACAGACTTCCTGGACCGAAAACAAGCAAATCAGCTCGTTTAATTTCCGTCAACGTTTCACATAACGGTTCTACATCTTCTGGAGTTAAAAAGACACGATTAATCTTCTTTCCGAAATAAGGAATCTTTGATTCACCTGTTACAATTTCTCCATCTTCTAATTCTGCATGAAGTACCGCACTTTGATTCGCTGCTGGCAATACACGTCCTCTGACATTTAATACTTTACTCGTTTCCGTAATCGCGTGGTAAAAGTCTCCTGTAATCGAAGTCATACCTGCCAATAGTAAATTGCCTAACGCATGACCTTTCAGCCCGTCTCCAGTTGTAAAACGGTGCTGAAATAAAGCTTCCACTAATGGTTCTACATCTGATAACGCAACAAGTACGTTACGAATATCACCTGGAGGTGGAATTTCTAGCTCATCACGTAGTCTACCTGAACTGCCTCCATCGTCGGCTACTGTTACAACTGCTGTAATATCAACAGGATATTGCTTTAATCCTCTTAATAAAACAGAAAGTCCAGTTCCACCTCCCATGATAACAATTTTAGGTTTTCTCTCTTTTTTCATCCCTTAATGGCCCTTTCTCTTCTCCACATCACGATGAGATACATGAACGCTATACTCTGGTTTCAAATGTTTCCCAAGGTACTCTGTAAGCGTAACAGAACGATGTTGTCCACCTGTACATCCAATCGCAATTACAAGTTGACTCTTACCTTCTCTTTTATAATGAGGCAGCATGAAAGTGATAAGATCCGTCAATTTCTCTAAAAACTTATGTGTTTCATTAAATTTCAACACATACGACGAAACTTCTTCATCCAGTCCTGTTAATGGCTTCATATGTGGAATATAATATGGATTTGGTAAAAAACGAACATCAAATACTAAATCAGCATCAATTGGAATTCCGTACTTAAATCCAAATGACATAACATTTACACGGAACGCTTGCTCAGTTTCTGTTGAGAACAAGTGAACAATTTTCTCTCGTAATTCTTTCGGTTTCAAATCAGATGTATCAAGCACAATATTCGCTCGCGCTTTCATATCAGTTAATAGACCACGCTCAGCTTCAATTCCCTTTAACGGCAATCCAGTTGGCGCAAGTGGATGCGAACGTCTCGTTTCTTTATAACGAGTTACAAGCGTGCTATCTTTCGCATCTAAAAATAAAATATGAGGAATAATCCATGTACGTTCTGATAAATCATCAAGTGCTCCCCATAAATATTCAAAAAACTCTCGGCCACGTAAATCAATACCGAGTGCTACTTTATTCATTTTACCTTTTGAATCCGCCATAAGTTCAATAAACTTCGGCAATAACATCGGTGGTAAATTATCTACACAAAAATATCCTAAATCTTCAAAACTTTGTAACGCTACCGTTTTTCCAGCTCCAGACATCCCTGTAATAATTACCATTTTTATATCATTATTCTCTGTCATCGTATCCTCTCCTTGAAGGTTTAACTCGGATCTAATCGATATGAAAGCAACTCAAAATCTGGGGTATATACAAATGTACCGTAGATTATACCATTCCCTTTAATTAAATAATCAATAATGTGATAATCTCCTGGTGCCATTGCTAAATCATCAATTTTATCAAATGTATGCCAACCAATGATGCCTTCTTCGCTCTCTAATTTGTTTTCTCCTGCAAAATCTGTTGCTAAAAAGGAGAACATCATCCATTCAGAAACAACTTTATCACCTTCTTGGATGACAAAAGTGAAGACCCCTTTTAATGCTGGATTCTTTAAATAAATACCTGTTTCTTCACGATACTCGCGAACAACGGTATCTCTTACCGTCTCACCACGCTCCATTTTCCCGCCCGGTGCAACCCACCAATTTCGGCGAGGTTTTTGGAGTAAGAGTACTTCATTATCTCTAATTAACACACAGTTTGTCACTCTTTGCATGTTTCTTCACCTCAGCTACTTGCAGCAAAATTTTTCACTGCATACTCATTTCATTATACTATCAAAAACAGTTTGCTACAACGAAGGTGCCAGTACCCTTTTGCTAAGTAATTGTAAAAATTCTTTCTATAACAAGCAATCAAAATGCCTTACTTCCCATGAATAGCACATAAAAATCCCCTTAACGTTTTTACCGTTAAGGGGACGAAAAGCCCTTATTTCTTACCGAAGTAAGTAACAATCGCAAATCCTAAAATAAAAGTAATAATTGAACTTACAATTGAAATCCCACCAGTCGGAATGCCAGGGAACACAATGACAATCGACCCGATAACGAGCCCAATAATTGCCGCAAATGTCATACTTTTATAACGATCTAACAAATAACTAATTCCTTTACTACTTACAACAAATCCGGCCATAACGCCGGCACCGATAACCACGATTAACGGTAAATTGAGTGTAGTTAAAGCGTTAATTGCTGTTGGATACACACCAATAATTAATAAAATAAACGATCCACTAATTCCAGGAAGAAGCATAGCCATACTAGCCATCCATCCTGCGAAAAATAAACCAATTGCATTTAAAATTGTTAACGTCGTAATTGGATCCGCTGCCTTATCTGGTTTAAAGAATGCTGTTATTGCAACAAGAATTGCTGCAATTATTAATAAGGCAATATGACTACCTTTAAACGTTGCCTTTGCATCAGCTTCTCTCATTAACATCGGTAATATACTAATAATTAAACCGAGGAAGAAAAATTGAGTCGGTTCATAATGATTTGCTAATAAATATTTAATAACGTGACTTAACGTTAGAAAAGCTGCCGCTACACCAGCTGCAAGTGGGATTAAAAACGCTAAATGTTTTTTCCATTCACGACTAAAGAATCCGCTAATTGCTGCGAGCAATTGTTCATAAATCCCTAACACAACAGCGATTGTTCCGCCGCTCACACCAGGAATTAAATCACTAACACCCATACAAAATCCACGATATATATTACGCCATTCCATACTGAATAAATTCCTCATTTCTTATAGTGATTTTTTCCGTAAATTCTAGTATAACAATAAGAAACATTATATTCTTAATTATTTTTGACAAAAGTTTGACATTTGAACAAAAAAGAAAGCCACCTATCGGCAGCTTTCTTCTCAAAAGGAAAAATAACCTTATTTTTCTGTTACAGTCTTTAGTTCCTCTACTAACTCTTCTATATAATGCTGTGCACTCTGCGCTGCAATACTACCATCGCCTGTTGCAGTTACAATTTGACGAAGCATTTTTTCACGAACATCACCAGCTGCGAAAATACCAGGAACTTTCGTTTCCATACGCTCGTTCGTTTCAAAATAACCATTTTCATTTGTAATACCTAACTCAACAAACGGTTTTGATAGTGGTAACATACCGATGTATATGAAAACGCCGTCAGTTTTAACTTCTTGTTCTTCTCCGCTGTTTACATCTACAAGTGTTACGCTTCCTACTTTACCATTTGCGTCGTTAATTTCTTTTATAGTGTGATTCCAAATGAAATCTACTTTCTCATTTTGGAAAGCACGATCTTGTAAAATTTTCTGTGCACGAAGCGTGTCACGACGGTGAACGATTGTTACTTTTGATGCGAAGCGTGTTAAGAACACACCCTCTTCAACAGCAGAATCTCCGCCGCCAATAACAACAAGTTCTTTCCCTTTAAAGAATGCACCATCACATACTGCACAATATGATACACCGCGGCCGCCAAGTTCTGTTTCACCTGGCACACCAATTTTTTTATACTCTGCACCGCTTGCAACGATAATTGCACGTGCTTTATATTCTTTTTTACCAGCAATAATTGTTTTGTACTCTTTACCATCGATGATTTTTTTCACATCACCGTATGCATATTCAGCACCAAATTTCTTCGCATGCTCAAACATTTTATTTGATAAGTCTGGTCCTAAAATAGACTCATAACCTGGATAGTTCTCTACATCTTCTGTATTTGCCATTTGTCCACCTGGAATACCACGCTCAAGCATCAGTGTGCTTAAATTCGCACGAGATGTATATACCGCAGCTGTCATACCAGCTGGTCCTGCACCAATAATAATGACATCATAAATTTTTTCTTCTGACACACTATTCACTCCCATTCATTCATACACATTAAGTTACCCTCATTATACTGTTAGCATCATTTTTTTCCCAATGATTTGCCTACCCTACGTGTGCGTGCGCTTAACAGCCTGCACATACTTTCGTACAGTCGCTACAGATACATTATATACATCGCCAAGCTCTGCCTGTGTCATCTTATTTCTTTGTTCGCCGCGTACAATATATTCAATTGCCGCTGACCAACCGTACACATTTGTAAAGGTCGCTCCAGATGTATATAAACGTATGAACGTACAAAACCAAAAATTTAAACACTCTTCGATTAATTCATCGTCTTTTTTCGTATAATTGTATAACGCGTCCGCAATTCGCACGCACTGTTCGAATTGCTGTAAATCAGCTGGAATGCTTTTATGACTATTAAGTAAAAAGAAATATTTTGCAAGTTGTGATACGATTGGAACACCATTTTTCGCTTGCGTTATATCAAAGAAAAAACCAACCTTCTCTGGCGTTGACAATTCATTCATTAAATATAAAGCTAGCATTTGCTCTTCTAGCGTCGCGCTTTGCTGAAATGATTTTCGTAATTCTTCAAATAAAAGGTTTTGTCCTTCATCTGCTAAATTAAGTGCATTCCACGGTTCTTTTCCTTTTTTATCAGGATGCAATTCTACAACATGTTGCCACATTTTTTCAGCTACTTGCTGTTCCTTCACCATATACGCAGAGTATGCAAACCAGTAATAAAAACTAACGTCTCCTTCGTACCCTTGACGCTTTAATACTTTGAACCATTTATATGCAGTTTCAAAATGACCAATTGTTGCAAGCGTTGTCCCAAGTTTCAAACGATGCTCAAATGAAATTGGATATACCGAAACTAACTGCCCTGCTAATAACTCTACTTGCTTATGCTCTCCAATTGAATATAGAAAAATAAGCGTATTACAAAGCGCATGCATATTACCAGGATTTTTCTCTAAAATCATTTCTGTTAACTTGAGCGCTTGATCTACATTACCTGATTGAAAATGCGCAATCGCTAAATTATTATGGCCCGACCAAAATTCTGGATATTCTTTCGTAACAACTTCTAATGTAGCAATCGCCTCTTCTAGTTGTCCGTTACGAATGTAGCGGTTCGCTTCTTCCTGCATAACAATTAGCTCATCTTCATCCTCAATCTCTTCCTCACCCATTGCTTCTTCTTCCATAATCTCAAGCAATTCTAATGTATCTTCTACGAATTCCTTCTCTTCCGCAACTT
The DNA here is from genome assembly GCF_018332515.1 of Bacillus hominis. Classification (GTDB taxonomy): domain Bacteria; phylum Bacillota; class Bacilli; order Bacillales; family Bacillaceae_G; genus Bacillus_A; species Bacillus_A hominis. The sequence continues at coordinate 18,736 of NZ_BOQD01000036.1, forward strand.
CTAAATATCGCTCTGCATACTTCTTCGCCTGTTGAAACAAGCCCATATATGCATAATTATTTGCAATAAAATAATTGCATTGCTCAAGTTCAGGATTGGATCTAACAAGCTTTAAAAATATCTGATTCGACTCTTGATATTCACCAGATTCAGATAATGTTATTGCTAGTTGGCATAAAATAAACGGCTCCTTCTCGCTTTGTGCCGCTCTTCGAAAATATTTAATTGCATCTTGCAATTTTTGCCCTTTATAAGCCCTCATCCCTTTTTTATAAAAGAAGTCCGCTAATTGATTAAAAGAGATAACTTGTCCGTTCTCCTTATATATTCTTTGATTTTTCCCCATATATCCTCCAGTTTTTTGTTTTCTTCGTTCACACATTCTTCTATCTATAAGTATAAACGATTCCGTAAAAAACAAAACAGTATATTGTAATCAATTATTTCCTTTTTATTCATAAAAAGAGAAGGGAAATGTTACATTTTTAACATCAACCTTCTCTAGTGGCCATTTCCTCTTTCGTATAAATAATACGCATCGGATTTCCGCCTACGAAAGCGCCGCCTGGTACATCTTTATGGACAAGTGTGCCAGCAGAAACGATAGCACCATCTCCAATCGTCACACCTGGTAAAACTGTCGTATTCGCTCCAATCATAACTTCATTCCCTATGATGATTTCTCCGAGTCGATACTCACGAATTAAATATTCATGCGCTAAAAGCGTTGTATTATAGCCGATAATTGAATTGTCTCCCACAGTAATCTTTTCTGGAAACATAATGTCCGGCATTACCATAAGTGCAAACGACGTTTTCTTTCCTACTTCCATCCGTAAAAACGTGCGATATAGCCAACTCTTTACGGATAAAAATGGCGTGTAACGTGCGATTTGGATGATAATAAAGTTTTTCATTACCTTCCAAAAAGAAACTGTTTTATACACATTCCACAATGAATTTTCTCCTGAAACAGGATAGCGCGTTGTCCGTCGCACTTAGCTCTCACCTCTACTTAAATAAAGTGAAACTTTATGAGCGGTTAATACCGGACAAAATCGGTAGTAAATCACTCATCTTATCTAGCATAAAGTCTGGCTTGTAAGCTTCTAAATACGCTCTACCTTTCAATGTCCATGAAACCGCTACTGTTTTCGTACCTGCATTTTGTCCACCAACGATATCATGATGATTATCACCAACCATCAATGTTTCTTCTGGATTTGCATCTAATAATTCGAGCGCTTTTTGAAGTGGTTCTGGATGTGGTTTCACATGTTCCACATCATCAATTGTCACGACAACATCAAAAAACTGATCAAGTTTCGAAAGCTTCAATCCCATTTCAACCGTCTTTCTTGCTTTCGTTGTAACAATGCCAACCTTATAGCCTTGCTTCTTCAATTCTTGAACTGTTTCATATACAGTTTCATATTCTTCCACTAATTCATCATGATGCTCATGATTAAATTGACGATAACATGTAATCATCTCTTCAACCTTGCTTGCATCAATATTACTAAAAGTATCGTGCAAAGATGGACCGATAAATGGCAATACGTCTTCACGCTTATACTGATTTGGATAATATGTATGTAACGTATGTAAAAAAGAAGAGATAATAAGTTCATTTGTATTAATTAACGTTCCATCTAAATCAAATAATACTGTATTTATTTTCATCGTCCTTGATCCTTTCATTATCTGAATATGAAAGAAGCAGCATCTTATATAAGATGCTACTTTTCTCTAATTTTCTAAATATCTTTTATCAGCTTGCCCCGTTTTTCGTCTCACAATAATGAAAATAATAGAAATAACAACAATTCCAATAGACATTACTTGTGCAATACGAAGTGGTCCTAACATTAAACTATCTGTACGCAAACCTTCTACGAAGAAGCGTCCCACTGAATACCAAATTAAATATGTGAAGAATAGTTCCCCGCGGCGTAAATTCACTTTTCGTAACGCGAGTAGTAAAATAACACCTGCAAAGTTCCATAACGATTCATATAAAAACGTTGGGTGATAATACACACCATCAATGTACATTTGATTAATAATGAAATCCGGTAAATGAAGACCTTCTAAAAACTGTCTCGTTACTTCATCACCATGCGCCTCTTGGTTCATAAAGTTTCCCCATCGGCCAATTGCTTGTCCTAGTAAAATACTTGGCGCAGCAATATCCGCTAACTTCCAGAATGAAAGCCCGCGTCGTTTCGCAAAAAGAATCCCTGTAATAACAGCCCCGATTAAACCACCGTGAATCGCCAAACCACCTTGACGAATATTAATAATTTGACTCGGATTTTGCGAATAATATTCCCATTCAAAAATGACATAATACATTCTCGCAAAAAGAATGGCAATTGGTACTGCGATTAATACAAGATCGATAAATGTATCTTTGTGAATACCTAGCCTTTCTCCCTCGCGAGTTGCTAGCCAAAGACCTAATAGCACACCTGTACCGATAATAACCCCATACCAATAAACAGGGAACGGTCCGAGTTGGATTGCTACACGGTCAAGCTGTGGTACGGAACCTAACAGCATATGTATGACCTCCCTCTCCAGAGTCTACTCTTGATTTCCTAACTCAATCGCACTCATTAATCGTTCAGAGAACTGCTGTGCCGCATTGACTCCCATACGTTTTAATCTGAAGTTCATCGCTGCTACTTCAATAATAACAGCCAAGTTTCGACCAGGACGAACTGGAAGTGTAATCTTCGTAAGTTCTGTATCAATAATCTTCATCTTCTCTTCATCAAGACCTAAGCGATCATAATTTTTCTTTTGATCCCAAATTTCAAGATTAATAACAAGCGTAATACGTTTATAATTTCGTACTGCCCCTGCACCGAATAACGTCATTACGTTAATAATACCTAGACCACGAATTTCTAATAAGTGCTCAATTAAATCAGGTGAGCTTCCTACTAATGTGTCTTCATCTTCTTGACGAATTTCTACGCTATCATCCGCAACAAGGCGGTGACCACGCTTTACAAGTTCAAGCGCTGTCTCACTTTTCCCGACACCACTTTGACCTGTAATTAAAACACCAACGCCATAAATATCTACTAACACACCATGAACAGCTGTTGTTGGCGCTAGCTTACCTTCTAAATAGTTTGTTAAACGACTTGATAATCTCGTCGTCGTTTGAGAAGAACGTAATAAAGGCACGCCTGATTCACGTGATGCTTGTAATAACTCATCCGGCACATCTTGATTACGAGTTACAATAATACAAGGTGTCTCTTCCGTACAAAGCGCTTTCATTCTCTCTTGCTTTTGCTCTGTCGTTAACGTATCAAAGAATGTAAGCTCCGTTTTTCCAAGAAGCTGCACGCGATCAGCTGGATAATATGTAAAAAATCCTGCCATTTCAATTCCAGGTCGTGATAAATCACTCGTATCAATCGGACGATGAATCCCTTCTTCACCACTTACTAACTCCAATTGAAATTGTTCAATTAAATCTTTTGTCCTTACTTTCGGCATATGTATAAACCTCCACTCCGCTGCGGGTTCAGTCTCATTTGATGTAAAATTCCATTCTACCGGATATTGTACCATTTTTTTTTGGAAACAAGAAACACGGTTTCTAATAAATAGAAAAAAACATTTCATATGAATCATGAAATGTTTTTCTTTTTGTCATTTTCTCTTTTTTTCATGTAATGGTTCAACAATTACTTTGTCAATTATCATATTAAAAATCGAAATACAAATTGCCGCAACAATCGCTACACCAAATCCAGATATATTAAAGGCGTCCCCTAATAATGAATCCGTCATCTTTAACGTAATCGCATTAATAACAATTAAGAAGAAACCGAAAGTTACAAGAGTAATTGGTAGCGTAATTAAAATTAAAAGCGGCTTTACAAATACGTTTAAAATCGCCAATATAATACTCGCAATAATTGCAGTTTGTATATTTGCTATGTAAAATGCGTCTGGTGCAACCCCTTTTAAAAGTCCGGATACAGCGATTAACACAACGCTATTTACAAGAAGTGATACAATCCATCTCATTTCCTTACACATCCTTTTAACATATATATTTCATCATACGCTAATAGATAATAAACGCAAGTAACACGCAAACTCTTATACCAACTTATTCTATTCTTCACGCTTGTATACCTACTAACAATCTTACCAGGTTCCCTTAGTGAAATGAAAACCGAGTGTAATTTCCACTCGGTTTTCATTAACAACTTATTGTGATAACTCTACTTCTTTTATTTTCTCTTTCATTCTTGCTTTATCACGATTTAAAATCTCTTTTAAATACTTACCTGTATACGAGCGTTCTTCTTTCACTACTTGCTCTGGCGTTCCGGAAGCAACGATTTGTCCGCCTTTGTCTCCGCCTTCTGGCCCAAGATCCACGATATAATCAGCTGTTTTAATAACATCTAAATTATGCTCGATTACAAGTACTGTCTCCCCGCTTTCAACAAGACGTTGCAACACTTCTAGAAGACGTGCAATATCATGGGCATGTAAGCCAGTCGTCGGCTCATCTAAAATGTATAACGTACGCCCTGTAGAGCGACGATGTAATTCAGAAGCTAATTTCACACGCTGCGCCTCACCACCTGATAACGTCGTAGCTGGTTGTCCTAATTTCATATAACCAAGCCCTACATCTACAAGTGTTTGAAGTTTACGCTTAATTTTCGGGATGTTAGCAAAGAACTCTACCCCATCTTCAATTGTCATCCCTAACACTTCAGAAATATTCTTATCTTTATATTTCACTTCTAACGTTTCACGGTTGTAACGTTTACCGTGACAAACTTCACACGGAACATACACGTCTGGTAAGAAATGCATTTCAATTTTAATAATTCCATCACCACGACACGCTTCACAACGGCCGCCTTTTACGTTAAAGCTGAAACGTCCTTTTTGATATCCACGCACTTTCGCTTCATTCGTTTGCGCAAACACATCACGAATATCATCGAATACACCTGTATATGTTGCTGGGTTGGAACGTGGTGTACGCCCGATTGGTGATTGATCAATATCAATAACTTTATCTAACTGCTCAAGACCTTTAATTTCTTTATGAACTCCTGGCTTCGCTTTTGCTTTATATAACTTTTGAGCTAACGATTTGTATAGCACTTCATTAATCATCGTACTTTTTCCAGAGCCAGATACGCCTGTCACTGCTACAAATGTTCCTAGAGGGAATGACATCTTCGCGTTTTTCAAGTTATTTTCTTTCGCACCGACAATCTCCACTTTACGTCCATCACCTTTACGTCTTTCAAGTGGTACCGGAATAAACTCTTTACCGCTTAAATATTTCCCTGTTAATGAATTCTCGTCTTGCATAACTTCAGCTGGTGTACCTGCTGATACAACTTGACCACCATGAATACCTGCACCAGGTCCGATATCAAGTAAATAATCAGCAGCCATCATCGTATCTTCATCATGCTCAACAACGATTAACGTATTTCCTAAATCACGCATTTCCTGCAATGTACGAATAAGACGATCATTATCGCGCTGATGCAAACCAATAGAAGGCTCATCGAGGATATACAGTACACCAGTAAGGCGAGAACCAATTTGCGTTGCTAAACGAATACGCTGCGCCTCACCACCTGATAAAGTTCCTGCGGCACGACTTAACGTTAAATAATCTAAACCGACGTTCACTAAGAACCCAACGCGTTCCTGAATTTCTCTTAAAATTAAATGAGCAATTTTTTGTTGTTTCTCAGTTAACTCAACATTCGAGAAGAACTCCTGTACTTCTTGAACAGAATATTTCGTTACATCGGCAATCGTTTTATCACCAACGAAAACAGCTAAACTCTCAGGCTTTAAGCGTCCGCCTTTACACTTTGGACAAGCTTGCTCCGCCATATATTTCTCCATTTGCTCACGAACATAATCAGAACTCGTCTCACGATAACGACGCTCGATATTCGGAATAACACCTTCAAATAAAATCTCATTTTCCTTTACTTGACCAAATTCATTCACATAGCGGAAATAAACCTTCTCTTCACCGCTTCCATACAACACTTTATCAAATAAATCCCTCGGTATATCTTTCACCGGCATATCCATATCGATGCCGTAATGATTACACACAGATTTTAATAATTGCGGGTAATATTGTGAACTTGTCGGTTCCCAAGGAGCAATCGCATGTTCATTTAATGATACATCCCAGTTCGGAATAACAAGCTCTAAATCTACCTCTAACTTCGAGCCAAGTCCATCACAAGAAGGACACGCGCCGAACGGACTATTGAACGAGAACATACGCGGCTCTAATTCTCCGATTGAAAAACCACAATGCGGACAAGCATGATGTTCACTAAATAGAAGTTCTTCCTCTCCCATTACATCGATTAAAACTCGGCCCCCGCCAAGCTTTAAAGCACTTTCGAGTGAATCTGCAAGTCGGCTTGCAATTCCTTCTTTCACAACAATACGGTCAATAACAACTTCAATTGAATGCTTCTTATTTTTTTCTAACGTAATCTCTTCAGATACATCCAGCATCTCTCCATCAACGCGCACACGAACATAACCTTGCTTCTTAATATCTTCTAATACTTTCACATGCGTACCTTTACGCCCTGACACGATAGGCGCTAGCACTTGCAACTTCGTACGTTCAGGATATTCAAGAACACGGTCTACCATCTGTTCCACTGTTTGTGATGTAATTTCAATTCCATGATTCGGACAAATCGGCGTACCAATTCGTGCGAATAATAAACGTAAATAATCATAAATCTCTGTTACCGTTCCAACCGTTGAACGTGGATTACGACTCGTCGTTTTTTGATCAATTGAAATCGCTGGAGATAAACCCTCAATCGTATCAACATCCGGCTTATCCATTTGCCCTAAAAACTGGCGCGCATACGCGGATAAAGATTCCACGTATCTACGCTGCCCTTCCGCATAAATCGTATCAAATGCTAACGATGATTTTCCTGAACCAGACAATCCCGTCACAACAACAAGCTGATTTCTCGGAATGGTTACGTCAATATTTTTTAAATTATGCGCTCTAGCACCTTTTACAACAATAAAATCCTTACTCACTCTTTTCACCCTTCCGCTTTTAATTCTAATAGTAAATCTCTTAATTCAGCTGCACGCTCGAAATCTAACGCTTTTGCTGCTTCTTTCATCTCTGCTTCCATCTTCGCAATTGTATTTTCACGTTCTTTTTTCGTCATCTTCTTAGCTGGTGCTGTTTCATACGTTTCCGTATCCTCAGCTGCTGTTGTCGCACGAATAACGTCACGTACTCCTTTTTGAATTGTCTTCGGCGTAATACCATGCTCTTTATTGTAAGCTTCTTGCAACTGGCGACGACGCTGCGTTTCTTCAATCGCAATTCCCATTGATCTTGTTATACGATCTGCGTACATAATAACGCGGCCGTTTTCATTACGTGCCGCACGACCAATTGTTTGAATTAATGAACGCTCTGAACGTAGGAATCCTTCCTTATCAGCATCTAAAATAGCTACAAGTGATACTTCTGGAATATCTAATCCTTCTCGTAATAAGTTAATACCGACAAGTACATCAAACTTACCAAGGCGAAGGTCACGAATAATTTCAATACGTTCTAACGTTTTAATTTCAGAGTGAAGATAGTTCACTTTAATTCCTACATCTTTTAAGTAATCCGTTAAATCCTCTGACATTTTTTTCGTTAAAGTCGTAATTAATACACGTTCATTTTTCGCAATCCGGTCATGGATTTCTCCTAATAAATCATCTATTTGTCCTTCAATTGGTCGTATATCAATTGGTGGATCTAAAAGCCCTGTTGGACGAATAATTTGTTCTACTACTTCCGGTGACTGCTCTAACTCGTACGGTCCTGGCGTTGCCGAAACGTAAATAACTTGATTCGTTTTCTCTTCAAACTCATCAAATGTGAGCGGTCTATTATCTAAAGCTGATGGCAGACGGAATCCATGATCAACAAGCACCTGCTTACGTGCTTGGTCCCCGTTATACATCGCTCTTACTTGCGGAACCGATACATGCGACTCATCCATAACAATTAAGAAATCCTCTGGAAAATAATCTAAAAGCGTATACGGCGTTGAACCTGCTGGACGAAGTGTTAAATGACGGGAATAGTTTTCAATCCCTGAACAAAAACCCATCTCGCGCATCATTTCTAAATCATAACGTGTACGTTGTTCTATGCGCTGCGCTTCTAACAATTTACCGTTATCATTTAATTCTTTTAAACGCTCTTCTAATTCTTTTTCTATATTTTCAATAGCTACCTTCAGCTTTTCTTCACGTGTAACGAAGTGAGATGCTGGGAAGATTGCTACATGATCACGTTCTGATAATACTTCACCCGTTAATGCATTTACTTCTCGAATACGATCTATTTCATCTCCGAAAAATTCAATTCGAATACAATGCTCGTCAAGTGATGCCGGGAAAATTTCAACTACATCTCCGCGCACACGGAATGTACCACGCTTGAAATCAATATCATTACGTCCATACTGTACATCAACAAGTTCACGAAGCAATTGATTGCGGTCCTTTTCCATACCAACTCGAAGTGAAACAACTAACTCGCGGTATTCTTCCGGAGAACCTAAACCATATATGCACGATACACTCGCAACGATAATAACATCATCTCGTTCAAATAAGGAAGACGTTGCCGAGTGGCGTAATTTATCGATTTCATCGTTAATTTGCGCATCTTTTTCAATAAACGTATCCGTATGTGGTACGTACGCTTCCGGCTGATAATAATCGTAATAACTAACAAAATACTCAACAGAATTGTTAGGAAAGAAATCTTTCAGCTCACTATATAACTGCCCTGCTAACGTTTTATTATGAGCCATTACAAGTGTTGGCTTCTGCACCTCTTTAATGACATTTGAAATCGTAAATGTCTTACCCGTTCCTGTCGCTCCAAGCAACACTTGCTTTTTCTTTCCACTATTAAGTCCCTCTACAAGCTTCTCTATCGCTCCCGGCTGATCACCTTGCGGGGAATACTCTGAGATAATTTCAAATTGATGTTCCAACTAAAATCCGACCTCCTCATAAAAATCTGTATTATTATTTTACCACGAATACTCATAAAAAACCTAAAAAAACGAACAGATATTCGGTAAAACTTTCGACAATATATACATAAAAAAAGGAAGGAATAAATACCTCCTTCCTCTACTAACTCTATTTTTTAGGTACATAGAATAAGTCATATCCATTGCGCCCATTTTCATTCGTACACTCTATTAACCTATAAGTGATTTCTGATTTGCGCTGCTCTTTAACAATACTTTTACAACTATCTTTATGTAACCCTTTATGGTCACCAGCAAATTGATCTTGCCTATTATCTAACACATAAAGTACATCTTTCCCACTATGCTCTAACGTTTGAAAAATCGGGTCACCTTCATGTGTGTAATGTACAATTCTTATTTTATCAACTTTCCCTTGATCAACATTCAAAACGAACTGTTCGAATTTATCTAGATTGGAAGTTCCTGCTCCCTTTACAATGACATCATTCTTCTTATCAATTGTACTGGTAGGTTGTGAGCATGCTACTAAACTAAAGAGAAATAAGCATATAAAACCTGTTCTTTTTCCTATTGTTATCCTCTCCTATACAAACTATTGGTATACTAGAAAAAGCTACTTTCCTCTACGAAAGTAGCTTCTCTTTTTCTTTCTCCTTTTTCGGGAAAATCACATATGAAAATGAAATTGCAGTATCCGCTAAAAGAATAATAGCCCATACTTGGCTTACACGGCTTGCTGCTTTATTTAAAACAATTCCTGACTCTAACCAATTGCCCCACTGTTCGACTGGAATAAACCCATACGCGAAGAAAAAGAAAATATGAACAACAACAAACAAAATAAGATGCAAAGCCCAATTTTTTATTTCCTGTTTCGCATAGGCCATACCCGTTAATTCTACCTGTTCTTCGATAATAGGAAGTGGTTCATTTCGCCACTTCGCAACTAATTTTCGCACATATATATCTAATTTCTTCAAATCCTTTTTCCCATAAAAAACTGCATATAATAAAATGATTACCGTAATGATTTGAAAATTAGAGAACTTTCCGGTTTGATAATAGTCCACTACCCCTAAAGTTAAAATAAACACTTCATTTATGAGTAGCACAATCCCCATAATAAAACTCGCCTTTTTCAAACGGAATCCGTAACGGAGTAAAAAGAAACCGATAGCTGATAACCAAAATACAATTTCAGCACCAATTAAAAAATACCACCGATATTCTGCCAGTATACTCATTTACCCATCTCCCTTTCATCGTAAATACGAAAAGCTTCATCCATATACACTATTAACTCTTCTTCAATTGGATACATACTCATTTTCTGTGAATCTTCTTTTGACTTTCTTACTTCCCACAATTTATCTAAAAATGCTTCATCACCATTTGCCATCTCTAAACATTTCTGCATTAATTTCTTTGTTACGCCTTGTACTTCATCACACGATGCTTCCTTACCGTCTTTCATAAAGTTACGTAGTTGCTTTAATAAATCTACCCACTCTAAAACATTCGGGTCTTCTTCACTCATGTTCGGCAAATTATGAAGTAACTTTTGTTCTTCCTTAGAAAAAATTTCATTTTGAAACATTTCACGTATTCGCGGAGACTGTTTTGAAAGCTGAATAAGCTCAAACATAACTTTCCAATCCATTTCTCCTTCGACGTCTACTGAATATACGACTGCTTGTAAAATACGTTCCATTCGATTAAATTTTTTCTGTTCTTCTTGTACAAACTTAAGTTGTTTTTCAAGCGATACTTTTAAATTGATCTCACCCGTTGTTAACATATTCGTAATCTCTTTTAACGAAAATCCCATTTCTTTTAAAAATAAAATTTGCTGCAAACGAACAACGTCTCTCTCGCTATATAACCGATGTCCTCCATCAGTTTTCCCACTCGGCTTTAATAAATCGATTTGATCATAATAACGTAACGTCCTTACTGTAACCCCCGTTTCCCTCGTTAGTTCTTGAATCGAAATCAACCCCATCACCTCTTCTCCTTCATTATAAAAGATGACGTAACGTAACTTTCAAGTAGTTTGTAAAAAAAATACAAAAAGCTGTTTATACCTTTTGTATAAACAGCTTTTATGGAAGAAAACCCTTTTGTATGGCACGTCCACAAGATAAAACAATTGCCCCAACAACAACACTTGTTGCTGTTTTATGATAATGCGCTAAAACTAATAAATAGTATGATAAACTTACAGCACCAATCATAATACAGACACTTGGCACTGGATTACGAGAGAAGTTTTGCATCCCCCACAAAATTGCAAATATAGCCGTCGCAACACATAATACCGCTAGTCCCATCCCGTTTCCCCTTTATATATTTATTTGATGTCCCTTGTTGCTAATACACTCGTCGACGCTACGCTAATTAACAGTCCAAAAATAACTATATATAATGATTCATTTACATCCACGAGCTCTCTATCTAAATACTTATTCACGCAAAGATACGAGATAAAAAGTAAAAAGAACGCTACCATACAAACCATAAAATATTGCTGCATTTTTTCATGATCCTCTCATCTAATGCAGGTACGCCTTCTTCTTTTAATCGCTTTTTCTCCTTATACTCAGACACAGCATATAAAATAATAAGAGCTACATTTGAAATCAATATCGTTCCCCACGAAATATTTAAAATGACTAAACTCGTATTTTAAAAAATTCCCGCTAAAAATAGACTCCCTAAAAATCTCATAACCCCTTGTTTATTCATACACGATCAGCCTCTTTTTTATTTCTATATTTCCACTTCGGCCAATAATTCACAACGAAATAAACAAACTGCCCTAGTACAAATAAAACAAATGGCATACCAGCATTTCCGTAAACAATTAAATTATATATACTCCATATCGCTAAACTAGTTGTTAAAAATAACCCTAAATATTTAAAGGCTTTATCCGATTGAAATCTCTCAAACTCATCTTGCATTTTCATTCCTCCTATCGCCATGCTCGTTTTCCCGCCATTACTCCTAAGATGAGACTACTAGCAAATAAGAAACTACATACAATGAATATTTCTGGAATCGGTATAACAGCCCTTCCTATCGCTTTACTCGCAACAAGATAAACTATAAGCAGAATAAACGCGAATATAAATGAAACATTTACATACTTTTTTATATTTTCATTTACTCGCTCATCTATATCTGGAATCTCTTCTTTTTTGTACTTACGCTTTTTGTAATACACATACACCGTCAACAATACAATTGCTAAAATGTTACTAACTATTAGCGGTAAAATTGGTATAGATGGATCCATAATACGAACTAAAACGTCTCCTCCACATAATCCTAAGACAGTAGCAATATACAACTTTTTAGTATCGTTCATTTGCTCTCCCCTTACTCTAGCGTAAATATTTCCTCTACCTTCATTCCAAAATATTTGGCGATTTTTAAGGATAACTCTAGACTCGGGTTATAGTGGTGGTTCTCAATTGCCACGATTGTCTGCCGCGTCACTTGCATCGCCTTTGCCATTTCAATTTGTGTTATGTGATTTTGCTTTCTTAACTCTTTTATTTTATTTTTCACACCCATAGGCTCCACCTTCGAAAGTAAAGATATCTTTACTTTAATTATAAATATTTTCCAATTGCAAGTAAAGATATCTTTACAAAAAAAGGTAAAAAAAGAGGCATCTATAAGATGCCTCTTTGCTACTACATAAATCCTAATGCATATACAAGAACGTACCCAAGAACAGATAAGCAAACCGAGCCAATCAATCCTGCCACAAATGCTCTGCTTCCTAATTTGCGGAACGTTTTAAACTCTACATTTAAACCGAGTCCTGCCATCGCCATTGCAATAAGCATGTACGCAATGACTACAATATATCCGGCAACAACTTCTGGTATAATCCCAAGCGAATGCACCGCACTCATTGCTAAAAATCCGAAGATGAACCAAGGAATCGGAAGATCGCGCCACGATCTTTTTTCTTTGCTTCCCTCGCTCTTACCAAACCATAATCCAATTAAAATCGCTACTGGAACAAGCATCGCTACGCGCGTTAATTTCACAATAACTGCGATGTCTACAGCCGTACTACCGCCTGGTGCGGCCGCCGCGATAACGTGGGCGATTTCATGTAGTGTCGCTCCCGAGAACACGCCATATCCGTACGGAGATAAGCCAAGCACTGGATATAATAGCGTATAAATAAGTGTAAATATCGTACCTAAAATTGCAATAATTGCTGCCCCGACTGCTGTTTCTTCATCTTTCGCTTTCACTTGCGGTGCAATTGCCACGACCGCAGCCGCACCGCAAATTGCCGTCCCGCATGCTGTTAAAATCCCAAGTTTCTTTTCTACTTTAAATACTTTTGTTAGTCCGTATACAACGAAAATTGTAAATGTAATAACAACCGCTGCGATAACCAATACTTTTGGTCCCGCCTTCGCAATATCTACAAGATTTAACCGCATTCCAAGTAAGATGATCCCGAAGCGAAGCAACTTCTTACTTGCAAAGTTCGTTCCCGCTAGCGCTTCTTGCGGAACTCCGATAGCTGCTCGCCAAACCATCCCAATTAGAATAGCAATTACTAATTGTCCCATAATATTTAAAAACGGAAGCTCTGCTAAATATTTCGCGACAATGGCGATTAATAATGTAATCCCAATACCTTGCGAAAATCCAAAGCCCTTCTTCTTTTGTATAACAAGTGTTTGTTCCACCTTATACCACCCCAATAATCGTATTGGAACATGCATGTTCTTTCTACTTACATTATAAGAGAATTTTTATAATAAGTTTAATATCAATATTGAATCCCTATCATCAGAAATACTTATGATAAGATGAAAGAAAAACGAAAGGAGCTTAGCAAATGAATGTAGATATTTTAAAGATTTTTGTTACGGTCGTTGAACAGAAACATTTCTCCCGTGCAGCAGAACTATTAAATCTTTCACAACCCGGCGTTAGTATGCACATTCGCAACCTGGAAAATGAATTTGGGACTACACTTATTCAGCGGTCCCCAAAGCACGTCCAAGTTACGGAAGCTGGAAACATATTATACATACATGCAAAGCAAATGCTCTCTCTCTATGAAGAAGCAAAACAAGAAATTAACGAGTTACATAACGTTGTAACAGGAACACTTCGCATCGGCGCTAGTTTTACAATTGGCGAATACTTACTCCCAAAAATACTCGCTAACTATGCGAATGAAAATCCACACGTCGAAGTTCATACATTTATCTCAAATACAGAAGAAGTTTTGCAAAGCCTCCGCTCCAATCAAATCGATATCGGCTTAGTGGAAGGTCAGGTCGTATACGCTGACGTGGACGTTGAAACGTTTATGCAAGATGAAATGAAGCTCGTCGTTCCACCAAATCATCCATTACTTCACATCAAAGATATAAACGAAACTACTCTCCAAGACCAAGTATGGGTATTAAGAGAAAGTGGTTCTGGTACACGTGCTTATAGTGACCGCTTTATTCATCAACATCATTTAAAAATGAAACGATTCTTTACATTCAGTAGTATCCAAAGCGTGAAGGAAGCAGTTAGTGCCGGGCTCGGCATCGCTATACTTTCTGACTGGACCGTGCGGAAAGAACTACTAGCCAAAGAACTATTCCACGTCAAAGTTCCAAATGAAAAACTAATCCGCCCATTCTCCATCGTGCGCGGCAAATATTTCATCCCGTCTAAAGCCATTCAAGTGTTTTTAAATCATGTAGATTTTTTTGCGAAAAAACAGAGTTGACCTTCACATTAGTGTGAAGGTTTACAATACATGTAAAAGGAGTGAAATGCAGTGCGAATTGGAGAGTTATCAAAAGAAACTGGCGTTAGCGAGAGATCACTAAGACATTATGAAGAAAAGGGATTGCTCCCTTCAAATCGCCTTACAAATGGCTACCGTGATTTCGATAAAAGTGCCATTGAAAAAGTAGAGCTTATCCAAATGTATTTACAGCTCGGCTTGAATTTAGAAGAGACAGCAACAATGCTGCGTTGCCTTGAAATCGAGCCGCACCTGTACGAAAATCCGTGCAGTAGCATCCTTGTGCTTTACGAAGATAAGCTCAAGGAAGTAACAAGGCAAATCTCATTACTTTCCAACATTCAAACGAATTTACAAAAACACGTTTCACTCCTAAAACAAGCAAAAGAAAAGGGATGATTACATGTTTGTTATACATGGCAGTTCAAGACAAAACGGAAATACGGAAGCTTTAACACATATGGTGATTGATGGGATTGAAACAGAACAAATTTACTTGCGTGATCATATTGTCCGTCCAATCATAGATCAGCGACATGATGTAGAAGGATTTCAACCTGTAAATGATGACTATGGGCAGTTAATTGAGCGCATGCTAGAGCACGACACAATTATCTTCGCTACACCGCTATACTGGTACGGAATGAGCGGCCACATGAAGAACTTCGTTGATCGCTGGTCACAAAGCTTGCGTGATACATCTCTTCATTTCAAAGAAAAAATGAAAGGTAAAAAAATGTACGTTGTCATCGTTGGCGGAGACAGTCCAAAACTGAAAGCATTGCCACTTATCGCCCAGTTCCAATATATCTTTGATTTTGTTGGTTCATCATTTGAAGGGTATATTATTGGGGATGCGAATGGATTGGATGAAATCAAGAACGATGCTGAGGCGCTGTCAAAAGCACAATTGTATAATAATAAATTCAAAAATAGCACACAGAAATAAGTTTGACAAATCCATTTGTATGCGCATACAATAAAAATAATATTATGAAAGGAAGGTACTTTGACCAATGAAGTTCTAATTCTCTTATTTATTTCATCCATCACAAATAGTGAACAAAAATGATGAAAACTAGCAGAGGATTAGTCTGTCCATTTGTCGATACTTTCTTTCGATACGATCATGTGAAAAATCGTTTATTTATGTACGATTTTTACATACCAGGGCGACGTTTATCCTCTCTAGTGAAACTAGGGAGGTTTTTTTATGACTATTTTAATCGCACGTAATATCGAAAAGAGCTTTGGTGATCGCACCATATTTACGTTACCATCACTAGAAATTCAAGCAAACGATCGTATAGGAATTGTCGGAGTCAACGGAGCTGGAAAATCTACGTTATTACAAATATTAAGTAAAGAAATAGAAGCTGACAAAGGTACAGTAACTCATCATAGTTCTATCTCCATCATTCCTCAGCTTAGCGAAGAAATACCGGAAACCGCTTCTTCCCTCGCTAAAGGAAAATGGAATATTTCAAGCGTCGCAAATTCAATGAGCGGCGGTGAACGAATGCGCCTAAAGATTGCCCATGCCCTCGAACAAGATGCAGGTATTCTATTCGCTGATGAACCAACAAGTCACTTAGATATGATCGGTACAGAGCAATTAGAAAAGGCACTTTTATCTTATAAAGGTGCACTAGTTTTAATATCACATGATCGCGATTTCCTAAATGCCATATGTACCAAAATCATCGAAATTGAAGATGGTACTATTCAAGAATATAAAGGGAATTATTCAAACTATCGAAAACAAAAAGAACGTGAGCGAATACAAAAACAAGCGGAATATGAGCAATATGTAAACGAAAAAAATCGTTTAGAGCAATCAATTTTACAAAGAAAGCAACGTGCTTCTAGCATGACAAAAGTCCCAACACGGTTCAGTTCATCTGAATCTAAACTTTATAAATTAAGTGGGGCTCATGGCCAAGAACAGGTTAGCAAAGCAGCGAAAGCAGTAGAGACACGTCTCGAAAAATTAGAAAAGAAAGAAAAGCCAAAGGAACTTTCTCAAGCTCAGTTTGACGTGCAATACCATACCCCCATTCATAGTAAAGTGGCAGTACAGTTCAATAAAGCAACAAAGAAAATAGGTGATCGTACATTATTTAAAAATATGAACGGGACAATCGCCCCTGGTGCAAAGCTTGCTATTGTAGGAGCAAACGGAAGTGGAAAAACAACTTTATTCAACATGCTTCTTGCAAAGGAGCGTGGTATCCAACTTTCAAAGAGTTGTAAAATCGGATACTTTGAACAAACATTATCTATTTTAAACACAGATAAAACAATTTTAGAAAATGTTCTAGAAGAAACGAACTATACTGAATCGTTCGTTCGAACAATACTTGCAAGGCTACTTTTCCGCCGTGAAGATGTTCATAAACCTGTGCACGTCTTAAGTGGTGGTGAACGAATGAAGGTTGCACTCGCAAAAGTATTTTTAGGAAACTATAATATGCTTCTGCTCGATGAACCGACAAACTATTTAGACTTAGCGACGCAAGAAGAATTAGAAAGCATGTTACAAGAATATCCTGGCACTATACTTTTCATTAGCCATGACCGTGCCTTCGTTCGTTCTGTTGCAGACCATATTCTACAAGTAGATGAGAGAGAGCCAAGAATATTCCACGGCAATTACGAGCAATACACAAAAAGAACAACCGAAGCTTCTGTAAACGTTACTGAACAAGAATTATTGAGGTTACAAACAAAATTAACTGAAATCATCAGCCGGATTTCTATCCCAAATCAGCATGATGACATCATATTTCTCGAACAAGAATACGAAACATTATTAGTTCAAATCCAGAAATGTAAAGAAGCGCTCTAATGTCTTCCCTATATATCGACGGGATCTTCCGCATTTCCCAAGAAATATCGAGGCTTCGACATAGAATATCACCCTACCTATCATGTTAGACACAATAACAACAAAAAGCCGTACATCAGCACGGCTTTTCACTTTATCCCGCATTAACGGGCAGTAGGACTCCCACCTCAAAATTCTGCTTGAGCAAAGAAGTTAAGTGGAAGATCAACTGCCCGTAAA
>NZ_BOQD01000037.1 GCF_018332515.1 Bacillus hominis
TGGTTATTTCCTGGGACTCTTTACTTTAGTGTGGATGTAGTACCTAGTTTATGGAATTCATACGTTATAGTTCTAATGATTTATTGTTTGGATGGAGAAGAGAAATGATTGAAGAGAGTAGTTCTTTTTTTTATTAAGTTATTGAAACAATAATGAAGGGATGAGGGGCATAATGAAGCGGGAATTATCTAAACTAGCAGATGTGCTAGTCAACCATTCTACTAAAGTGCAACCTGGTGACCAAGTATTAATTCAAAGTGTTACTGAAATAGATCCAGCAGTAGTGCGCGAAATTATTAAATTTGTGGAAAAAGCAGGGGGATATGCGCATGTATCAATGCGCGACGTTTCTGTTACGAGGCAATTGATTTTATCAGGATCTGAAGAACAATTTAAGTTATTTGCAGATTGGGAATGTTATCGCTTAAGTAAGATGCAAGTATATATTAATCTCCGTAGTCCTAGAAATGCATATGAATTAGCAGATGTACCACCAGAAAAAATGAAATTATATCAAAAGATATTTGGAAAAGCTCATAGTGAAGCAGTGTATAAAACAAGATGGGTGACAACTCGAATCCCGAATGCAGCTTCTGCGCAAGAAGCGAATATGAGTACGGAGGCTTATGAAAAATTTTATTATGATATTTGTACGTTAGATTACAATAAAATGTCGAAAGCAATGGAGCCGTTAAAAGAATTAATGGAAAATACAAAACGAGTGAGGATTATTGGAGAAGGTACGGATTTGAAATTTTCAATTGAAGGAATTGGAGTTTTAAAAGGAGATGGTATAGATAATATACCTGATGGTGAAATATATACAGCACCTGTCAAAGATTCAGTAAATGGAGTAGTAACATTTAATATAGTGTCCGTTCAACAAGGTTATGCGTTTCAAAATATAAAGTTACGTATTAAGCATGGAAAAATAATAGAAGCATATGCAAATGATACAGAGCGAATTAATCAAATTCTTGATACAGATGAGGGAGCAAGATATATTGGAGAATTTGCACTGGCTTTTAATCCCTATATATTACACCCGATGAATAATACATTATTTGATGAAAAAATAAATGGTAGTTTTCATCTAGCGATTGGAGATTCATTGCAAGGTGCAGACAACGGGAATCAATCAGCGATACATTGGGATTTAGTAAATATTCAAAGGCCGGAGTACGGCGGGGGTGAAATTTGGTTCGATGACGTACTAATTAGAAAAGATGGACGTTTTATTTTACAAGAGTTGTTAGGATTAAATGAAGAGAATTTAAACAGGTAAAACGTCGTATGAAGAAAACCACATGGAAGGAACATGGTTTTATAGTCAAGACAAGAAACAAGTCACAATGATACCGAAAGAGTTTGTAAAAGACGGTTAGAAGGTAGATGAGAAACAAATGGAAGTAGCAGTAGATTACAAGATTGAGTATTTCAAAGACGGCTCTTTAAAGATGGTAGATCCCAAGAAAGATAATCGTATCACAGCGGAAAGACGCAAATAAACAGAAATAGAGGGATATATGAAAGCTAAGAACTAAGTTGATAGATGTGTGACGCAATTCCATCACGATCAAGCTGTCTAATGTTTGTTGAATTCTGATATTTACATACAATAAATACAATGATACTGTTTGAGATTTCACCCCAGTTGAAGTGAGATTAACGGTTGAACTGGTTATTGTACAGGTGGCTCTCTTTATTAGAGCAGGTTAGGTTAAAAACTAGATCAGGGATAATATGGGAGGAAGTTAAAATGGGAAAGAGTGAGATGTTTCAGGATTTTAATTTTAAATTAGTGGTAATTGAAGCTTTATTAGATAAGGAGCCACTATTTCTAAAAGAATTAAAAGACTTAATAGATAAGTATACGAATAATTTCGAATGGTATTCAGGAGCTGGAACAATTGTTGAAATCAGAGATTTTTTAGAAGAGTTAACTTTGGAAATAAGTGATTTGGAAAAGATTGAATCCATTTGCTTTGATGGCGGGAATGAAATTTATCATATCTTAAAGCCAGATTGGGATGGTGAAGACAGTTTATTTGATGTAATATCTGTTGAAGGATTTCAAAATTTAAAAAATTTAAAAACAGTGGAATATATTTCAATGTGTTACCCAAAAGTATTAGAACCATTTAAACAAGCTGGAATTGAAATTGAGGATTAATGAGGGGGCAAGTTATGTACTAATGGAAGTGATTTTTCTTATTGAAGGGTCGCTTTTTCTTATGCAACTAACAGAGCAGAATGGAGGATATTATGATAATAATCGATAGAGATGGTGAAGCTTACTGGAGTAAAACTGTTGATTTAGGCATTTTAGGTAAATTCAATAGCATTTTTATAGATTTAGATGGATGTGATATAACAGGGGCGACGGATAATATGCCTCAAGAAGAGAAGATAGAAAAAGCTACAAAATATTATGGTAATAGATTCAAAGAGTTAGAAACAAATGTGGACGTTTTACTTTACCAGAGTTATTCGGATTAAATGAAGAGAACTTAAAAAAGTAGCGTATTTTGTTGTGGTTATGTAACGGAAACTAAAAGATTTATCATATAAATTTACATTTATTTAATGTTAAAGGCTAGAAAGCTAGATTGGCGCGAATCGCTAATTGTGGATTTCAAAAAAAGACAAAATCTCTTAAAAAACACTTAAATTTTCACTCCATCAATCTTTACAATCCCTCCTTATAATGTGAAGTGGACAAGCGTCTAAGAGAAAGCAGAACATGTCAGTTTATACATTCTATTATTAGGGGGAGAATTTGTATGAAAAAGGCAGTTGCTTCATTAGCTATTATGGCGGCGTTATTACCGACATTTTCAGCACATGCAGAAGTGAAAGAGCAAGTCCGAAAATCAGCTACAACTTTTAATGTTATTAGTGATATTCAAGGGGATTTAGGGGATTTTGATCATGTGTTAAAAGATATGAACAAAGTGACGCCACTATCTAGAGCGCTTATTATGAATGGGGATATAACGCCAACTGGACAGCAGTCACAATATGATGATGTTAAGCGTGTGTTAAACAAAAATAAGCTCCCGGGAAATGTATGGTCAACAATTGGAAATCATGAGTTTTACGCTGGTAAATGGACGGCGGATGGGAAACTCTCTCAAAGTACATGGCCAAATGGTGTAACTGAGGAAACTTTATTTAACCGCTATCTGAAATTTAGTGGACAAGAAAAGGTATATCATAAAAAAGAATTAGACGGTTATCCGCTTCTATTTTTAGGAACTGAAAAATATATGAAATACCACGATTCAAAAATGTGGGACGAAGTATATATGAGTGATGAACAATTAGGTTGGTTAAAACAAAATTTAGAAGAGTACAGCCAAAAAGATAAAAATAAACCAATTTTCATTTTCTCTCATCATGTTTTACCTGATACTGTGTCTGGATCAAGACAATCCCCTTACTTAGAAGATTATTTAAACGTTGATAAATTGTACGATATATTAAAAGACTATCCGCAAGTTGTTTTCTTCACGAGTCATACACATTGGGATTTAAACTTACCAGACTGGGCTGGTAAAAAGAAAATTGCAGGCGGAGATGAAAAAGGATTTACGGTTGTAAATACGGGCGGAATTGAAACGGGCTGGATGTCAGCTGGACCAAATGGCGGAGAGAAAACTGCTCCGGATGGATATTCATTTAAGCAAGGATTACAAATAAAAGCGTACGGTAACGATGTAATCGTAACGGCTTATGATTATAAACGTGATAAGGGCATAAAGAACTTATTAATTAGTGATGCAAAAATCGCACAAATGGCACCAGATGTAACGGCTGATGATAGAAATAATGTAATCGTTGGTGCAACAGAATATATGGAGTACTCTATAGAAGGAACGAACGAGTGGCATACGTATAATCCAGGGAATCCTCCGAAATTTGATGGTGACAAAATCGTTTACGTCCGTCATAAAGGAGAAATGAATTTACAGCCGGGATTAACACAGCTACTTCGTTTTTCGGTAAATAAGTGATTGGGGAGGGCCTTATCGAATGGGATAGGGCTCTTTTTATTTTGTTAATAAGTCGATGCAAATTTCATGTACCGTATTAAAATTCAATACATTTTTAATCCAGAAAGATGACTTCATCATTTTTACATGTAATAATAGTATCGTTACATATATTGTGAAAGAGTATAAAAGGAGCGTTACAATGAATTTAGCTAAATTCCCGAGAAAAAAATATACAGAATCATATACACCAATTGAAAAGTTAAACAATTTTTCTGAAGCACTTGGTGGCCCAACTATTTATTTCAAACGAGATGATTTACTTGGTTTAACAGCTGGTGGTAATAAGACGAGAAAGTTAGAGTTTTTAGTTGCCGATGCACAGGCAAAGGGTGCGGATACGTTAATTACAGCTGGTGGTATTCAGTCTAACCATTGCCGTTTAACTCTTGCAGCTGCGGTAAAAGAAAAGATGAAATGTATCCTTGTGTTAGAAGAAGGGCTTGAACCAGAAGCGAAGCGAGACTTTAACGGTAACTATTTCTTATATCACTTATTAGGTGCTGAAAATGTAATTGTTGTACCAAACGGAGCAGATCTTATGGAAGAGATGCATAAAGTAGCGAAAGAAGTAAGTGAAAAAGGTAATACACCATATGTAATACCAGTTGGTGGATCAAATCCTACTGGCGCAATGGGATACGTTGCTTGTGCGCAAGAAATTATGGCGCAATCATTTGAACAAGGAATTGATTTCAGTTCAGTTGTTTGCGTAAGCGGTAGCGCTGGTATGCATGCTGGTTTAATTACTGGTTTTTCTGGAACGCAAAGCCAGATTCCTGTAATCGGAATTAACGTAAGTAGAGGAAAAGCTGAGCAAGAAGAGAAAGTAGCAAAACTTGTAGACGAAACTGCAGCTCACGTTGGAATTCCAAACTTTATTTCGCGCGACGCTGTTACGTGCTTCGATGAATATGTAGGGCCAGGTTACGCGTTACCAACACCGGAAATGGTAGAGGCAGTTCAGTTACTTGCGAAAACAGAGGGTATTTTACTTGACCCAGTGTATACAGGTAAAGCAGTAGCGGGATTAATCGACTTAATTCGAAAAGGTAAATTTAATAAAGAAGACAACATTTTATTCGTACATTCAGGTGGCTCACCAGCTTTATATGCGAATACGTCTTTATTTGCGTAAGTGTAAAAAGCATTGGGTATCCAATGCTTTTTGTTTTGAATTGATGTTGAAATTTGATACAATTTCGTGAATATGCGATAACGCTGCTATATTCAATTGAAAAGAGCGTGACTATGGTGTATTAGACATAAATAAAAAGCCACTAACAACAGATAAAAAAGAGAGCTAATATTAATAAAGGAGATTGCAATATGACTGAATTCTGGGAAGCCAGTTTTATAGAAAATCAAATGATGTGGGGATTTGAACCTTCAGACTCCGCAATTTTGACGAAGGACTTTTTCCTTGAAAAGAAAGTGAAGGATATATTGATTCCTGGTATTGGATATGGTAGAAATGCAAAGGTTTTTATTGATAACGGAATACATGTAACAGGTATTGAAATTTCAAAAACAGCAATTGAATTGGCAAGACAAAATGAACTTAATGCTGATTTCTTCCATGGTTCAGTAACGGATATGCCTTTTGGTAACAAACTGTATGACGGTATATTTTGTTATGCACTTATTCATTTATTGAATAAGGATGAGAGAGAGAAGTTTATTAAAGATTGCTATAGTCAGCTAAAACCAAACGGATATATGATTTTTACTACTATTTCAAAAGATGCCCCAATGTTTGGGAAGGGGACACAACTGGGTAAAGACTACTTCGAGATAATGGAAGGGGTAAAAATGTATTTCTATGATATTGACTCAGTAAAACAAGACTTTGGAAAATATGGACTGATAGAAACTACGGAAATTGTTGAGCCACATAAGAATGCGGAAAATAAGCCCCCATTTAAATTTATAATGATTAAGTGTCAAAAAAAACTTTAATTACAATTGTGTAAAAAATAGTGAACTGTTAATTGATAAATGTCTCGTTCAGCTGATTATCACTTTGTTTTTCAATTTAAAAATCCGAAAATAGAGGCGAAAGCTGTGTTGTATCAAATTTGGATAAGTCCTAATAAAGATAAAGTAGAAGTAATGGGGGGGGATAATCGGTATGCTCAATTAACAGAAAAAAACGCAGCCGTTTTGGTTGAGATTATTACTGATGAGAAATTATTTGAATAACAGTATATGGAACTTAACTTTTTGGCTTCCTCCGGCAAATTAAATATATACGACAAATTATGACAAAGGAATACATATACTTTTGTTATACTATGAAAGTTATTGATTTGTAATGTATATATAGGAGGATTTTTTAATGTTAAAGAAATTGTTATTATTTGTACTTATGAGCTTGTGTGTAGTTGTTTTAAGTGCTTGTAAAGGTGATGAAGAAAAATTAAAAACAACAACAGATGAGCAAAAAATAGATGAGGAAAAAATGGATGAAGATAAAAAAGTAGCAGAGGAAGAAAAACGCAAGCAAGAAGAGCAACAAAGAGTGGAAGAAGAAAAGCGTAAACAAGAAGAGCAACAAAGAGCCGAGGAAGAAAAGCGTAAACAAGAAGAGCAGCAAAGAGTAGAGGAAGAAAAACGCAAACAAGAAGAGCAACAAAGAGTGGAAGAAGAGAAGCGTAAGCAAGAAGAGCAGCAAAGAGTAGAAGTAGAAAAACGTAAACAAGAAGAGCAGAAGGCTCAGCAACAGCAGTCTATGCAACAGGCGAAAACACAAAAACAAGAAAAAACAACACAAGCAACAGGTGGGAAACCAACAAGATCACAAATTTCAGTTGGTTCACATGTAGTTATTCAATTGGATAATGACTATAGTAAAACTGTAAGTGGTGTTGTGAAAGATATTTTAACAAATAGTGAAACACATACATACGGAATTAAAGTTCGATTACAAGATGGGCAAATTGGCCGTGTTCAAAGTGTTAATTAATGAAAAAAGATTAGCAAAATGCTAATCTTTTTTATTCATTCAAATTTGGATTTGCTGCTACTTAAAGTTCCCGTTTTTTTTAAAATATATAGTATTCTCATTTTTTATCCCGCTATTTGCGGGCAGCCCGATTGGTAAGAGCTAATAATTAGTGGGGGATGGAGAAAACACCCACTGATTAAAGTTTCACTTTATTTACCATCTCTATGTCTCGTTCTATTAAAAAATCTAAATTTGATCAATTAAATGCGATAAAATCTGGTCAAAAATAATGAAATTTCAGGAAAAATAAGGTACACTAGTCAATGGTTTTAGTTTAAAATCGATTGACGTTAATGTATACGGGGGAAAGATTGATGAACAATAATACAATAAATGAATCAGTTGAAGAAGTTGATAAAAAACGGGTAAGATCGAG
The DNA here is from genome assembly GCF_018332515.1 of Bacillus hominis. Classification (GTDB taxonomy): domain Bacteria; phylum Bacillota; class Bacilli; order Bacillales; family Bacillaceae_G; genus Bacillus_A; species Bacillus_A hominis. The sequence goes on from NZ_BOQD01000037.1 coordinate 7,439, forward strand.
CAAACGTTTTACAAATTGGAAGTTTATCGCAGCGGGTGTTGGTATAATTGCACTTCTCGTTGGGGGAGTGAGTTATTATCAGGCAACTCACTTCAATTCGAATGTTACGATTAATGACACCAAAGTCGGTGGTTTGAGTGCTGATCAGGCAATACAGAAATTAAAAACATCTGGACTAGCAAACAAAGTCTATGTTGATCAACAACAAATTTTAGATGAAACAGATACAAAAACGGAACTTACGGAAAAAGATTTGCCTCAAGTTAAGAAGCTATTAAAAAGCCAGTGGACATTTTTCCCTTCCTCAAAGGAAAAAAATTATTCAGTGCTACCGGAAAAGGCGGATCAGTATCGTAGTGAAACGATGAAAAAACTTGTAGAAGAAAAGCTCATCTCTATGAATGAAAAACTAAAAGCGCCTCAAGATTCTATGGCGAAGCTCGAACAAGGAAAAATTGTTATTTCGAAGAGCGTTGATGGCAAACAGTATGACGTTACTAGTCTATTGAAAGATTACGACAAGCAGAAATATAAAAGCGAAATTCATCTGAAGTCTACATACATACAGCCTATTAAAGAAGACGATCCGATTATCAAAAAAGAGGAGAAAGCATTACAGAATCTTCTTGGGCAGTCCGTTGAATATAAAGTGCAGAATGAAGTTTATCCTTTAAAAGCGAAAGATTTAATTCAAAATGCCTCTATGTCAAAGGATATGAAAGTTACAATCGATGCGAGCGATATTAAGAATAAGATTGCTGAAATTAATAATGCTAAATCAACCTTAAATAAAGATTTCTCATTTAAAACCCATTCCGGTTCGGTCATATCAGTAAAAGGACAAGGCTACGGCTGGGCGCTAGATGTTGAAAAAGAAACAAAACAAGTTCAGCAAGCTTTTGAAAAGGGTGAAAAATCGCTATCTGCTTCTAACATTCACGGAAATGGTTGGGAGAAGGAAGGTATCGGTTATAAAACAACAGCGAATAATGGTATTGGAGACACGTATGCAGAAGTTTCAATTGCAGATCAACAAATTTGGATTTACAAAGATGGAAAATTAGTAGTCACAACAAATGTAGTAACTGGTAAACATAGCACGAGTGAAGATACATCACCAGGTGTGTGGTACGTCCTATATAAACGAACACCATACACACTCAAAGGCAGCGCAGTAGGTAAAGCTGATTATGCAGTTAAAGTAGATTACTGGGTTCCATTCACAAATAGCGGTCAAGGATTCCATGATGCTGGCTGGCGAACAAACTGGGCAAATAATGCTTATTTAACAGGGGGATCAGGCGGGTGTGTGAACCTTCTGCCTAATGTTGCAAAAACTGTGTATGATAGTTTGAACACCTATGATCCAGTTATCGTGTACTAGAAAATAGCTATGTATTAAGAACTTAAACGAATAAACAAAGCAGGAAATCTTACCTGATGGTACATGAAAAAACACCTCTTGAATTCGCATACGAAGTGTGCAAATCCAATAGAGGTGTTTTTTGTTTGAAAACAAGATTTCATTGCCTATAAGAAACAAAGTGGAAAGAGATTGAGGTGAAAAATAGGTATTCAAATAGTCAATAAAATTGACACTGAATATCATTTTCATTTATTATGAAATCGTCACATGTAATTGGACGTGATTTTTGTGAAAAAGTTTACTTTTTTATTAATATAATAGATTTCTATTAAGGTGTCACATTTAAGAATTTAAACGTAGGAAAGGGTAATATAAAAATGAACTGGAAAAAAGGCGGATTATGGATTATTATTTTTTTCATTGTAAAAGGTACGATTTCTACACTTTTAATAGTTACAGGTGCTAAATATTTTGATTTATCATTTATGCAACTGTTCGTATTAATACTGATCTTATTACTGATTTCCCTCATAAGTCGAAAATTGCTGTATAGACATAAGCAAAATAAAAAACAAAAAGAGCTAAATATATAATGAAGCCCCAGAGACCTTTGGATTTCTGGGGTTTTACTTATAAAAATTTATAGTTCATAAAACAAAAAATTCTGCACCATTTAAACTCGGGTAACAATTCATATGATCAAGAATACTTGAGCTAACAGATTTCGTTAGATTGCCATCATCTTTTTTGTAACCAAATAGATTCATTACCGTTTCAGACCTATGTATGAATTCATAACCTAACAGTACAAGGGGGGATGATTGAAGGTATGACGATTAATGAGGAATCAATTTGTCAACAGTTTGCAAGAATTATCGGCGGCCAAAAAGGATTCGCCGGTGGAAAATGTGTGGCAACAATAAATCGGGATGAAATACAAGCAACAATTTTGGGAAAACGTTTTAGAGTAACAACTTCCTTCTCATTCGAATCACGAGATAATAAAACTGGACGGGCATTATGCCTAGGCCGGGTAGCACTCTTACAAAAAGAAGTCACTGAATTTGTTGCTACAATTATTAAACAAGGAATAATCGTTTCATCTATACACAATGAGTGGTTATGTGATGATCCAAATTTGATTTACGTTAATATCGAAGACGTTGATGATCCACTAAATTTCGCAAGAAAAGTTAGAAGAGCGTTATGCAATTAATTCATTTCATTCGTTAAATGTGTGATTTTGTTAAGTAGAATATTTCAGATTGTTGAAAGGTTTTATAAAGTGAAAGAAGGCGTTCCAAATTTGGAATGCCTTTTCTTGATGTTTCTGTTGCTAATGTGGGTGTTAAATTATTTTAATTGATTATATGTTACTGATCTTACAACAGCAAGAATTGGGTGAAGTATCCTTAAAATTCAAATTTAACAGGTCTTAAAAAAAGTTCTTCTAATGTATCTTTTGCATCTTTACTTTCAAATAAAATCTCATATAAAGCGTTACTAATTGGAAGTTCAACATCGTATTGTTTAGATAGTTCTTTCAATGCTTTTACTGTTGAAACTCCTTCTGCCAATTTTTCGAAGTTTTGACCTGTGACAAACGCCTCTCCGAATTTGCGGTTATGACTATGTAATGAAAACAATGTTGCCTCATAATCTCCTAGATGACTCAATCCGTATATCGTTAAATCATTTCCTCCCATAGCTGTAACCAAACGTGAAAGTTCTCTTGTCCCTCTAGCCATTAGTGAACCTTTCAAACTGCTGTAATTCAATCCATCTAACATTCCTGCGGCAATGCCCATAACATTTTTTGTAGCAGCTCCTATTTCATTACCAATCAAATCTTGTCCGTAGTAAAATCGTATTAAATCACTATTAAACTCCTGCACAATCTTCTTAGTGATACTAATATTCTCAGATCCAATCACCATACAATTCGGAATGTCATTCGCAAAATCTTGTACATGTCCAGGTCCTACCCAAACAGCTATATTGACATTTGTTTCAATGATTTCACTAAATACTTGAGAAAGTCTCTTTCCACTTGTGGCTTCAAGTCCTTTCATACATAAGATAAAGGTTTTTCCTTGTATTTCATTAATTAAGTTTAATTGACTAGCAAATGAACGTAATTCCTGTGCACTAATCGATATAATAATAATCTCCGCAATTGAAATTGCTTTATGTAGAGAATTACTTAGCTCAATATCTTCTGAGAGATTAAGATAATCATTTTTTCTAGTTTCGCTTAATTTAATGTAATTTCTTGAGTTTTCTCTGCCCCACAACATGACATTATGACCAATTTTGTTAGCATACCAAGCTATAAAAGTACCCCAGCGTCCACAACCAAGAACTGAAATATTCAATAATCTCACCTTTGTCTTTATAAATTTTTATGATGTTTTCCTTTGCATGAATGTTTTTATTTATAGTGTTTCATATTGGATAAACATTAACAAATATCCTTTATCTTGTGTAACTAATGGACATGATTTTGTGTTTTTACTACTAGTAAAAACATTAAATAAGAGGGGGAGATTGTTTGTGTGTTCATATCGAAAATCTCCATTTTTATTGTAGTGTCAGTGTTTTAGTGGAAATTAAGTGGATACGACAAACTTTGACAAAAAATACATACACTTGGCTCAACTAATAATCAGTGGGGGATGAGCCCCTAATGACACGGATTAAAGTTTCGCTTCATCAGCAACAGCATTTATTTTAGATGGTATTGTACTTTTTATTATGTTTTTCCTAAATCTATTAGATATTTCAAAAAAGATTTGACTACTTTTCAAATAAATAAAAATTAAAAAACCGGTTCTTTCGTAAAGGAACCGGTTTTTTTGCGTATGAAATTTTCGCTTTGTTGGTGCTACCACACCTCTATCAAGTTATCAGATACAAAGTAATAGATGTCTTTATAATTTGAAAGACGAGGAAACGAACTTGGAGGGAGTATTAGAAGCATGTTTGAGAAGATTAAATCAATGGAAAAGGAAATGTTTTTTAAGTCTGGGCTATGGACCTATCCGCCCGTTCTAATTAACTAAAAGAAGAACTTCCCCATACCGATTAGACTACTAATCATTCCTATTCCATTCATGCTGCCTTTTCCTACTGCAAGTAAGTTTCCAAGCATTCCTGGCTGACCGTTACCTCCGTTATTCCCCCATCCCATGGGACTTACCTGTCCTCCCCACGCTGGAGGGTTTCCGAAAACACCCCATTTATTGGCATTAAAATTAAAAGCCTTGGCTGGCGGTGATAGTAAAGCGGCAAGATGCCCTGGTGCGAACATCCCTGTATGATTGAATGGTTGAGCCCAAGGGAAGGAGGAGGGGTGAAAATTGAAACCTGCATGGCCTGAAAATGGAGCCCAATTAGCAGGATGTCCTTGGGGCATCATCCCCGCATAATTGTTTGGCCGGCCCCAAGAGAAGGAGGAGGACTGGGGATTGAAACCCGTATAATTGGCTGGTGAATCCCAACCAATTGGATAGACTCGACAACTCCAATTCTCAGGAATCTTCAGACCATTCATTCCCTCAGCTTTAGTTATTTGGGGCTGTGAATATAATGATGACATTGAAATTTGGTTATTATATTGTTCCTCGTCTCCCTTTGAATTCAAATACCAATATTGGTGCATAAGCTTATTCCCCTCACTTTAAAAATGTAATGTTAGACTTAGCCTATGTAATATTCCTTTTTATGGATGGTTACATAACTAGATTTACAAGCCTGTATTTAAAGGAATGGGTGTATGGTCTTGTTGATTTATCCCGCTATTTGTTGTGGGCTGCCTGTAAAGGCCCCACGGATTAAAGTTTCACTTTATTTTAGAAGGGTATTTTTAGTTGCTTCTTTTGTTTATTTCAGCCTAATTTAAATTCGGTTAACAAACATGTTTATAAAGGTTTAATCAATAAAAAAGATTTTAAAATGTTATGTTGAGCAAGTAGACTTGCTAAAAAGAGAATATCTATTCGAAGAGTTTGGCAAAATACTGCAAGGATAATGTATTCTTGTGCAGGTATGCAAACGATTTAAACGAATCAATGAAATTTATAATGAGGGAGCAAACAAATATATGAGTGAAACATTACATAAAAGAAAACCACCATATTTAATGCTTGTAATCCTTTTTATTGGGGCCTTTGTTTCATTTCTAAATAACTCGCTTTTAAATGTAGCCTTGCCATCAATAATGAAGGATTTAGACATTAAAGATTATTCAACGATCCAGTGGCTTTCTACAGGGTATATGCTTGTAAGTGGTGTATTAATTCCGGCATCAGCATTTTTAATAACCCGCTTCTCCAATAGGAGCTTATTTATTACATCTATGGTGATTTTTATTTTTGGTACGGCCTTAGCGGCTTTAGCACCGAACTTTAGTTTATTACTTACTGGCCGGATGGTTCAAGCAGCAGGTTCTTCAGTCATGGGGCCTTTGTTAATGAATATTATGCTAGTAAGCTTTCCAAGAGAAAAAAGGGGAACAGCAATGGGGATTTTTGGGTTAGTTATGATTACAGCTCCAGCAATTGGACCGACACTATCAGGTTATATTGTAGAGTATTATGACTGGCGTTTGCTTTTTGAAATGATTTTACCGTTAGCAATCATTAGCTTACTGTTAGGGATTTGGAAATCGGAGAATGTCATGAGACAAAACAAAAATGCAAAACTTGATTATCTCTCATTACTATTATCTTCTGTAGGTTTTGGCGGTTTGTTATATGGGTTCAGTTCTGCAAGCTCAGATGGTTGGACGGATAAAGTTGTCTTAACAACTTTAATCATAGGCGCTATTGCCCTAATTTCATTCATTATCCGTCAATTAAAAGTGAATGAACCGTTATTGGATTTACGTGTTTACAAGTACCCAATGTTTGCACTTGCGTCTGTAATTGCAATTGTCAACGCGGTGGCCATGTTTTCAGGTATGATTTTAACACCAGCTTATGTACAAAACGTCCGTGGCATTTCGCCGCTGAACTCTGGGCTGATGATGCTTCCGGGTGCGGTAATAATGGGGGTTATGTCACCAATTACAGGTAAACTATTTGATAAATATGGCCCTCGGATTCTTGGCATAGTAGGACTTTCCATTACAGCTGTTTCAACTTATATGTTGGCAAACCTGCAAATTGACTCTAGTCACACACATATTATTCTTATTTACACACTGCGGATGTTTGGGATGGCAATGGTGATGATGCCACTTATGACAAATGGCCTTAATCAATTGCCAACTCGCTTAAATCCGCACGGTACGGCTGTTAATAATACAGCTCAACAAGTGTCCGGTTCGATTGGTACTGCTATTCTTGTTACGATTATGAATTCTGTAACAACAACAAAAGCTGAAAGTCTAATGTCTGATGTAGATCCAACAACCTTCACAGAAGCTACGAAGGCAATAGTAACTCAGAAGGCTTTATTATCCGGAATTCAATATTCATTCTATGTAGCGCTTGGCATGAATGTTGTTGCACTGCTATTAGTTTTTTTCGTTAAACGTGTAGATACAAGTGCGGAAGCTGTCGAGAGGTTAAATCGGTAGAGCGAAATAAAAATCTAGATAATGATTCCTACAAGTTTTTTGGCTGATTAGTTAGACTATGAAGAAATGCAAATTTCTGCTGCTAAGGCGCTGGTATTTAAACTTGGAAAAGAACCAGTGAAATAATTACACATAGTAAAAAGGATCTGATATTCATATCAGATCCTTTCAGATTGAAGACAAACACATTGTTCAATTAAATAATGTGTTTGTCTTCAATCTATTTCTCTATCCTTCTCAACCTTTTTATTCGGTGTTTTTTATTTTCACTCAATATTTTCTACATTTACACACTTAGTTTCACAGTAATAGCCTTTTCCGCCAACATAAACTTTTTCTATTTCATTCTTGCTATTGGTTGCTAATTTAACTAATATTTCGGAAGGCGAGTGTAAAGAATAACCTTGTTCAAATACATAGACTTCTTTTTGCAAGTAGTGCTGTTCATAAAGGTAGCAAGCTAATGCACCGTTTGAAGTTCCAGTCGCTGCTTCTTCATTGATGTCGTATAGTGGAGCAAAATTTCTGCATATAATTCGATTGTCATTAAAAGTATATAGATGCATCCCGACAACATTATAATACTTGCTGATTTCTTTAATTTTTTCAAAATTAAGTTGCAGTGCATGTAATCGTGTTTCGCTTTTTATAGGAATTAAAATATCTTTTAAGCCTGTGGAGACAATTTGAATTGGGTGTGTATTGTCTATAGCTTTAATGTCAAAACAGTCGATGAACTCGTTTGGAGATACAACATCATAGAATATCGGTTTGTTTTGTTCCATGAATATCATGTCATCTTTTATGGTAATAGTAAGAACACCGCTGTTTGTTTCAATCGTATAGCGATTCCTGAAAAGTTTATTTAAATGCATCAGTATCGCGAAAGAGCCAATTGTGGCATGACCACATAAATCAACTTCTTCTTTTGGTGTAAAATACTCAAATTTATAATCAGCAATTTCAGATTCTGATATAAATACGGTTTCCGCATAGCCCAGTTGTTTGGCTATTGCCATTTTTTGAGTAGTGGTCAATGTATTCTCAATAAATACCACTCCTGCTTTATTTCCGCCTTTATGATCCTTGCTAAATGCACTTGCAACATAAACGGATATTTTCATAAGACATCTTCCTTCCTCACTTATAGTAAATTGTAGCATAGAAAGCACTACGTATAAATGTTGTTGGATAAATTCTCCATAAAGCGAGAGACAAACTATTTTTTAGCATCTGAACTCGCCAAAAATAGTTTGTCTACAGTCTGAAAGGATTTGATGTTCATATCAGATCCTTTTTACTAGTAACACAATTACTTGCTTATCGTATTTGTTTGACTGGATATTAAAAACTATAGGCTTTCCAAATACTACAATCTTAAGCTCATCAACTTCTTTGTTTTGGGTATTCGCTTTTCTTAGCTTGACGGATATGTAGTGCAACTGTAGCTGTAAAATAAAGTTTGATCAAAATATGTGGGGAGTTTCTAGGTTGAATTTGATTTATAAAAAAGTTTAATCAAAATGAGCGTTTTATAAACAAATATAAGAGATGACATCCACTTTCAATTTCTGATAAACATTATAATAATTCGCTTCATTTTAAGTTAGTATTTTTTCTGCAAGTTATAAATCTAATGTGAACAAACAACTTAGATTACCAACTTTATAAGCAATATCATAATCATGAATAGTTAGGGAAAAGATAAAAAAGGTAATCAATTACATATCTGTATCCCAGACGATTCATTGCTATCTTCTCTTTATTGAATGGGATATTTTATTTCATGCTTTTTTGAAAGGGTGTTTCTAATGGAAAAAAAAGTATCTGCCATTCCTCAACCGAAAACATATGGACCGCTGGGCAATCTCCCATTAATCGATAAAGATAAACCGACTCTATCGTTTATTAAGCTGGCGGAAGAGTATGGTCCCATTTTTCGAATTCAAACTCTAAGTGATGCCAGCATTGTCGTTTCTGGACATGAACTGGTAGCAGAAGTCTGTGACGAAACACGGTTCGATAAAAGTATAGATGGTGCTTTAACAAAAGTTCGTGCTTTTGCTGGGGACGGATTATTTACAAGTGAGACTGACGAGCCTAACTGGAAAAAAGCTCATAATATTTTGATGCCTACATTCAGCCAACGGGCAATGAAAGATTACCATGCCATGATGGTTGATATTGCCGTACAACTCGTTCAAAAATGGGCGCGACTTAATCCGAATGAAAATGTGGATGTTCCGGAGGATATGACCCGCCTTACATTGGATACAATTGGTTTATGTGGTTTTAATTACCGATTTAATAGCTTTTATCGTGAGACCTCTCATCCTTTTATCACTAGCATGAGCCGTGCTCTAGATGAGGCGATGCACCAATTACAGCGACTGGATATAGAAGACAAATTCATGTGGAGAACGAAACGTCAATTTCAGCATGATATTCAATCCATGTTTTCTTTAGTAGATAATATTATTGCTGAACGTAAAAATAATGGAAATCAGGAAGAAAATGATTTACTTTCCCGTATGTTAAATGTGCAGGATCCGGAAACTGGTGAAAAATTAGATGATGAAAATATTCGTTTTCAAATTATCACTTTTTTAATAGCTGGGCATGAGACAACAAGTGGATTGTTATCTTTTGCAATCTATTTTTTATTAAAGAATCCGGATAAGTTGAAAAAAGCTTATGAAGAAGTAGAGCGGGTATTGATAGATCCTACTCCAACATATCAACAAGTTATGAAACTTAAGTACATACGGATGATTTTAAATGAATCGCTACGTCTATGGCCTACTGCTCCAGCATTCAGTCTCTATGCAAAAGAAGATACAGTGATTGGTGGGAAATACCCAATTAAGAAAGGAGAAGATCGTATTTCTGTTCTTATTCCACAGCTACATAGGGATAAAGACGCATGGGGAGACAATGTGGAAGAATTCCAACCTGAACGATTTGAAGAGCCGGATAAGGTTCCTCATCATGCTTATAAGCCATTTGGAAATGGTCAACGAGCATGTATCGGTATGCAGTTTGCACTTCATGAAGCCACTCTCGTAATGGGAATGCTTCTTCAACATTTTGAATTAATCGATTATCAAAACTATCAGCTGGACGTAAAACAAACATTAACGCTAAAGCCCGGTGATTTTAAGATTAGGATTCTACCCCGAAATCAAACGATCAGCCATCCTGCTGTCCTTGCACCTATAGAGGAGAAGCAGAAAGACCATGAAATCAAGCAGCAAGTTCAGAAGACTCCTTCTATTATTGGAGCCGATAATCTTTCGCTTCTAGTTCTGTATGGATCGGATACAGGGGTAGCAGAAGGTATTGCAAGAGAACTAGCAGATACAGCTAGTTTAGAAGGTGTTCAAACGGAAGTGGTAGCTCTTAACGATCGAATTGGAAGTCTGCCAAAAGAAGGAGCGGTTCTTATTGTAACTTCTTCTTATAATGGAAAACCGCCAAGTAATGCAGGGCAGTTTGTGCAATGGTTGGAGGAATTAAAACCGGATGAGCTAAAAGGTGTTCAATACGCAGTTTTTGGTTGTGGAGATCATAATTGGGCTAGTACCTATCAGCGAATTCCAAGATACATTGATGAGCAAATGGCTCAAAAAGGAGCAATAAGATTTTCTACACGTGGAGAAGCGGATGCAAGTGGTGATTTCGAGGAACAGCTCGAGCAATGGAAACAAAGCATGTGGTCTGATGCGATGAAGGCATTTGGATTGGAACTCAACAAAAATATGGAAAAGGAGCGCAGTACTTTGAGTCTGCAATTTGTCAGTCGTCTTGGGGGATCTCCTCTTGCACGAACATATGAAGCAGTTTATGCATCTGTATTGGAAAATCGTGAACTCCAATCATCCAGCAGTGATAGAAGTACGCGACATATCGAGGTATCCTTGCCAGAAGGTGCTACGTATCAAGAAGGAGACCACCTTGGAGTGCTGCCAATTAATAGTGAGAAAAATGTCAACCGAATTTTAAAACGCTTTGGATTAAACGGGAAGGATCAAGTCATACTGAGCGCAAGTGGACGAAGTGTAAATCACATACCTTTAGACAGTCCGGTTAGTTTATTTGACCTTCTTAGTTATAGTGTCGAAGTGCAAGAAGCAGCCACTCGAGCACAAATACGAGAAATGGTGACATTCACAGCATGCCCTCCTCATAAAAAGGAATTAGAATCACTATTGGAAGAAGGAGTTTATCATGAACAAATATTAAAGAAACGTATTTCAATGTTGGATCTTCTTGAAAAGTATGAGGCTTGTGAAATCCGGTTTGAACGCTTTTTAGAACTTCTTCCTGCGCTCAAACCGCGTTACTATTCTATTTCAAGCTCTCCACTCGTTGCACAGAATCGTCTGAGCATTACGGTTGGTGTTGTTAATGCACCTGCATGGAGTGGGCAAGGGACATATGAAGGAGTCGCTTCTAATTATTTAGCCCAGCGCCATAATAAAGATGAGATTATCTGTTTCATTCGAACACCACAATCAAACTTTCAATTACCTGAAAATCCAGAAACACCAATTATTATGGTTGGGCCAGGTACTGGAATTGCACCATTCCGTGGATTCTTACAAGCACGTCGTGTTCAAAAGCAAAAAGGTATTAACTTAGGACAAGCACATCTATATTTTGGTTGTCGTCATCCTGAAAAGGATTATCTCTATCGTACAGAACTAGAAAATGATGAAAGAGATGGATTAATATCTTTGCACACAGCTTTTTCTCGCCTAGAAGGATATCCCAAAACATATGTACAGCATTTAATAAAACAAGATAGAATCAATTTAATTTCGTTATTAGATAATGGAGCTCATCTTTATATATGTGGTGATGGAAGTAAAATGGCTCCTGATGTAGAAGATACCCTTTGTCAAGCATATCAAGAAATTCATGAAGTCAGTGAACAAGAAGCAAGGAATTGGTTGGATCGTGTGCAAGATGAAGGGCGATATGGAAAAGATGTTTGGGCTGGTATCTGAATTTTTCTTAATTAGATAAGTAATATGTAACTAATGAACTTCTTTCGAATAAGTGAATAAACTTATTTATAAAAGTCCCGTATTTTTTATTGAATACGGGATTTTCTTATTTTAAATAAGCTGGACTGATACTGTAGAAAAAGAAAAAATCTCATATGAAACCAAAGCTATATAATCTTAGCTTGATGGGCAAAGTGTTAACCAATTTCTTGACGCGATTTGAAATTTAAAATATAAACCTTTGTGCACTGGCTGAACAGTTTTTAGCACATTGTCAAATCGCTGAGGGAATTTATCGAATTAAGTATACCTTCTATAGCCTCTGGAATGAATTTTGCCGTAGAAAAATAATAGGTAATTCATTTGACAATTAAAATGACCTAATTTAATATGTATGTCATAGCATGTAATTAGTGAAACAAATACATTCACTGTGAATAATTGACTGGTATGCTGTATCCATTTTATTTCTTAATTTATAGAGGTGATACATGAACTTACATGATTTAATAGGCTATCTTGTTCATCGTACTGATGTGAAAATGTCCAATTATTTTATCAAGAGATTAAAACCTTATGGAGTTACCCCAGAGCAGTGGGGGATTATTAGTGTTCTTTGTAGCCAAAGGGGCACTACTCAAAAAGAGTTAGCAGAAGCTATTGATAAAGATCAAACTACTGTCGTAAGAATGATACAGTCAATGGAGAGAAAAGGGATTGTAAAGAAGGCTTTGAATGACCAAGATAGGCGTTCACACAACCTTTTTTTAACTGAAAAAGGTGACGAGTTAAAGAAAACAATCTTGCCTGTAGTGACAGACGCTCACCATTTCGTTACGAGTAATTTGAGCGAGGAAGAGATTAAAGTATTACAATCATTATTAAACAAATTGTATGATACACGCTATTAATACTTGTTCCTTATTGATGCTATGCTATTTATAAGGGACAAACTTTGTTTTAGGTATAATATATGCTATAGCATATATTTTTGTTTCGAGTAATGGGGAGATAGCTTTATTTTGTATGATATTTGATTCAGAATCACCTTTTTTCCTAGTACCAGTCAAATTTTTGTATTATATATGCTATAGCATGTAAATTTATCAAATAAATAAGAAAGATGTGATTGCTATTTTAATATTAATCAATGTAGTAAAAGTTGTATTGTTTGTGTTCTTTTTAATGACAGGTACGAAAATTATATCTGGGAAAATGGCAGATGAGTTCAAACGATTTGGTTTACCTTCGTTTTTTAATTTCTTAACTGGGGCTTTTGAGATTGTAGGAGCAATTGGAATGTTGATAGGAATTTGGGTCCCAATGGCAGCTTTATTGGCAGGATTGTTGTTAGGCGGTACGATGCTTGCAGCTGCATTAACTCTTATTGTATTAGCGAAAGATCCCTTTAAGAAAGCGATACCTGCGCTTGTTTTGTTTGTCCTTAGTTTAGGGATAAGTTGTTATCATATTTTTTAAACATAACCTAAAGCCGTTAAACTGTATGCATTCAAGTTGCTATCATTTTGTAATTATTTTATAAAAGGGTTGTGAAAATGTAGGTGAAATTTCAAATGAGTGCAGGAATAATAGCAGCACTCATTTAAGGTGTTACCTGCATTTGAATTGAAAAATATTGAAAATAGGAGTGAGTGAAAATGGCATATTTACTACAAGTTGATTTTCCGTTTGAAGGTCCTTTTGGTGAAGAAATGGAAAAAGCATTTTGGGATTTAGCAAAAAGTATTAACGAAGAAGAAGGGTTCCATTGGAAAATATGGACAGAAAATCAAGAAACAAAAGAAGCTGGTGGCATCTATGTATTTGAAGAAAAACAAGATGCTGAAAAATACGCGGAAATGCACAAGAACAGACTTCAAGCAGCTGGTGTCAAAGATATTAGAGTAAGGATTTTTAGCATCAATGAAAAATTAACGGAACTGAATCGTGGTTATATTAAATAATTCCGACAGTCGGAGCAAGCTTAAAAAGGAGGGGGATGAATCCCTTCTTTTTTTGAATTCTTAAATTGATGGTGAGGGGGGATCTCGCACAAAAAAATCCCTATATAGATAGGGATTTATGTATCGGCATATAGTTCCTTGGAAAAGGATGTATTAAGTGTAACATCTGAGAGTTCTTGAATTTGTGAAATTGACGTGAAAGTACTGTGAAAAAAGTTGTATTGAAATAGTTATTTATACAGGGGTAAGACCCTTACTGGGAGGTAAGGATCACAGGAAATGCAAATGTATTTGTAATTTGCTAAAGTAATCATAACATATATATATACCTGTCTATACATGTTGTGAAGTTATGAACATTACTATTGTTTAGTAACTAGGAATAGCGAATTTTGTTTGGGTTATGTGTTTTAAAAAGGAGTGTAACAAAAAAGACCTGATAACAGGTCCGTATTTATCATTGTTTTGTCGTATAATAAATAAGGTTGTTTCCTACGCATCAATATGGGATAAGATAAAAGAAATAGGGAGACATGCTAATTCTTTTTATTTCTATAATAAAATAAGATTATTAAGTCGAATGTGACAAGAATAATTAGAAGTAGCAAGTGTATAAGTGCATCAGTTTTTCCTTTTAGTAAAGACTTTATAAAGAAATCCCATTCGGTTTCATAGGGAGGATCTATCCAATTTCGTTGCAGTCCTAACACCATTCCATTTATGAAATAGACAATGCTTAATAGAATTCTTCCAACAAATAAGGTAGCTACTTTTATATTCCACTTCTTTATCAGGATTATATAAAGAAGTGGAAATAGTATAAGTACCCAAAAAACGATAATAAAGACTGTATTCATCAGTTTCTACTCCTTATGTTGATAATAAAGTTATTTATAACAGGAAGTATAACTCACTTATTAGTTAGCTCTTAGATTCTCTAAAAAAGTTAGATGCAATGCAACAAACCATTCCGGTGATTAGAATACTATATTTCACTGTGTTACCCGTGTGCTCAAATAAATTAGTTCCAATAAGCATTACAAGTCCCCAAAACAATTGACCTGTGCCAAAAGCTAATAATATTTTTCCTGTTCGAGAAAATTTTTTCATAGTTTTCCACCTCCCGCAAACTAGCTCCATTAAATGTCCTGATCGGTGGCGGCTAATAATCAGATGAGAGGGACACCCCCTCTGATTAAAGTTTCACTTTACCCCGCATTAACGGGCAGTAAGACCCCCACTTCAAAATTCAGCGAAAGAAAAGAAGTTAGTTGGGGGATCAACTGCCCGTAAATGCCCGATTGGTTCAACTAATAATCAG
>NZ_BOQD01000038.1 GCF_018332515.1 Bacillus hominis
GGATTACAACATAACCATAGTGTTTTGTGATGTAATCTTGTTTTTATTTTTGTTAACTTATATTTGTATGTATTTTCTTATTATATATGTTTTGATATGAACGTTAACTTATACATGATTTTAAAATTTAGATAGGTGGTAGAAATACATTGGCAACTACAAAACCATATAGAGTATTACTGTATTACATGTACACAACAATTGAAAACCCAGAAGAATTTGCTGAACAGCATTTAGAATTTTGTAAATCACTTGAGTTAAAAGGAAGAATTCTTGTAGCGACAGAAGGAATTAACGGAACTTGTTCTGGTACTTTTGAGCAAACAGAGAAATACATGGAAGTAATGAACAATGATCCACGTTTTGCTGGAATCGTTTTTAAAATTGATGAGGCGGATGAGCATGCATTTAAGAAAATGCACGTACGTCCTCGCCCAGAGTTAGTTACACTTCGTTTAGAAGACGACATTAATCCAAAAGAAGTAACTGGAAAATATTTAGAACCAACAGAATTCTATGAGGCAATGAAACAAGAAGATACAGTTATCATTGATGCACGAAATGATTATGAGTTTGATTTAGGACACTTTAAAGGTGCGATCAAACCAGATATTGAATCATTCCGTGAATTACCAGATTGGATTAGAGAAAACAAAGAAACACTTGAAGGTAAAAAGATTTTAACGTACTGTACAGGTGGAATTCGCTGTGAGAAATTCTCTGGTTGGTTAGTTCGAGAAGGATATGAAGATGTAAGTCAGCTTCACGGCGGAATTGTAACTTACGGAAAAGACCCAGAAGTACAAGGCGAGCTTTGGGATGGTCAATGTTACGTATTTGATGAGCGTATCGCTGTACCAGTAAACCAAAAAGAACATGTTATCGTTGGTAAAGATCATTTTACAGGCGAACCTTGTGAGCGCTATGTAAACTGTGCAAATCCAGAATGTAACAAGAAGATTCTATGTTCTGAAGAAAGTGAAGCAAAACATTTACGCGCATGTTCTCATGAATGTCGTGTACACCCACGTAATCGTTATATCGTGCAACACGAATTAACAGAAGAGCAAGTAGCTGCTGCATTAGAAAAAATCGAAGCAGGTAAGTAAGCATAATAGAAAACAGATGGTAGCATCGTGCTGCCATCTGTTTTTTTTATTTACTTTGTACCATCCTTCTCTTTCACAGCAGACAGCACAGTTTGTTTTACCCATGCTTTTCGATTTTTTTGTTGTATAGCCCATTGGTATAAACCTTGTACACCTAAAATAAGTGAAATGACTATGCCGCTAACAGAGATTAAAAGAGCAAAATACTCAAGGGGGGAAGCTATATGATTTGAATCCGTGTTTTTTAATAGGTCAATCATAGTAAACCCTAGCATTTGGCCTACTACAGAGTAGAGAGTTAAAATTAATAATAAAAGGCTATCTTTTTTAGAGGCAACATTTTCTTGATATTTAAATAAGCTATCAAGATTTTGTTTAGCGTTTGAGTATAGTATTTCGATGTTAAAAAGCTTTCTTAAACGAAAGAAAATATCTTCACTTTGTGATTGAGATACTAATTCTAAAGAAAAATAATTAGCTGTAAACGAATTGATAGAGTAAATTAATTTCTCTATTTCATTTGTATCTTGTTGAATATTTAGTTCAGCATAGGCGTTTGCCATTTTTAATAAAACAATTTTATGAAATAGATTTAATAATAAAGCATAATAAAACTCCCCATACATTTGGCTAGCAAGTTTAGCTATTTTATCGTCACCTTCATTTGTAATACACGTGAAAATATGTTCTTCCATTATGAAATAACGATTAGGAGCCCACCTTTGATAGGCGTGTTTTTTTAAATAATCATGAATATAAGGGAGGTTGTTCGCACTTACATATGGTTTACCATCACTTGTTAATCCAGAAAGACTAGAAGTACGATAAACATCGACTACATTAAGATCCATACCTTCTTTCAGAGATAGCAAAGTCTGCACGTACATTCTTTGGTCTTCAAAGAAAGGAAAAGTTTGAAAGTATGAACTTCTTAATCTTTTCTTCTCAAAGAAATCCGTTAATCCGTTAAATAAATAACCAAAAATGAATTTTTCAATTTGTGAATATTTAATTCCGTTACATTCTATACAAATGTTATCGTCCTTTTCATTTTGCGTTTCAAGTACGCGGAAGCGATCAGCGAACTGTATTGCTTCTGATAATGTCATATTAGGTGCAGCGTTAACTTCTGTTCGAATTGTTAGGAAACCGAGTTCATAAGGGCAGAGTGTAACGTCGATTGAATGCACTGTGAACGGAACGGATATATGATTTGTTGTTAAATGTCCATTTAAATTAAAATTTTTAGAATAACGCTGTAATCCTTTTTGATGCTCTGAGTGAGGAAAGAGAATTTTATTTGTAAATGAAAGGTAGTATGCTTCCATGTTTTGATGTGAAACTTTAAACTTCCCGTAATATGTATTTTCATCTTCGAGATGATCGAGTCGGAAAGGTCGGAAATCGTTTCTTTGTAAGAAAGGGAACATGTTTTGTTCATATCCATTTTTGAACGAAAATGGGAAAATAAATTGAAAAATAGCTGTTGATACATATTTTTCTTCGATTGTTTGTATTGCCTCCATTTACATAGTTTCCTTTCAATATAGGCTATAGAAACAACATGCCCAAATCTTATTAAAAATAACCGCCGTTTTTTCATTCAATTAAGAATGAAAAATCAGCTGATTTATTAGGAGACATGTATAATATTATGTATACTAAAAGTAGTGAATTTTTCTTTTAAAAGGGGATGTAATATGCGTATTTTAGTGCTAGGAGCTGGAGGCGTTGGAGGTTTTTTTGGTGGACGACTAGTAGAAAAGGGAGAAGATGTAACTTTTCTCGTGCGTAGTAAACGGAAACAACAATTAGAGGAAAAAGGTCTTGTTATCCGAAGTATTAACGGCGATTTTTCATTTCAACCGAAACTAATAACGAAAGAAGATAGTACTTCTCCATTTGATGTAATTTTATTCTCAACAAAAGCGTATCACCTAAATGAAGCAATAACAGATTTGAAACCATTTGTAGGAGAGGATACAGTAATAATCCCATTGTTAAATGGTATCGCTCATTTAGCACTATTACAAAAGGAATTCGGCGTGGAAAAGGTAATTGGTGGTTTATGCTTTATTGAAACGACATTAAATAGCGAAGGGGATGTCGTGCAAACTAGTGCTGCCAACAGACTTGTATTTGGGGAAATTAAGCCTCAAGATGCAGAGAGAATGCAACGTATTTCGAAAGTATTTGCGGGTACGAAAGCCAGTTTTGTATTAAGTGAAAATATTACACAAGATATGTGGCACAAATATTTATTTATCACTGTAATGTCAGGAGTGACCACATTAATGCGTTCGCCAATAGGACCAATTCGTGAAAGTGAAGGTGGACGTGAATTTATCCGAAATGTATTTGAGGAATCCATGCAAATCATGAGGGCATTTGGAGCTCCAGTGAAGGAAAATATCGTTGAGGAACATATGAAAACGATTGATAAAATTTCGTATGATATGAAGTCATCGATGCAGCGAGATATGGAAAAAGGTTCGCTTGTTGAAGGGAAGCATTTACAAGGATACTTATTGAAATTAGCAGAGGAAATGTCTATAGATGTGCCTTTATTAAGTGTTGTATATCAAAATTTAAAGGTATATGAAGAAATGATCTTAAATAAAGAAATAGTGTGATTTTAATGGTATGAAAAAGTGGAAAGGATAGCAAAATATAAATACGTTGCTATCCTTTTTTATGTTCATTTTTGACAATCTATTCGTTTCTTTCAGTGCTTTTTGTCGTGTTTCTCTCTTTTTCACGGTTACCATATAACTGATTAATTTCATTTGCTACTGCATCTAAATATGAGTCGGAAAAAATAGGCTTCTTTTCTTTAGACATATGGGGCCTCCTTTGCGGATTTTTTAGTATTCATTATGCATATTTTTCGGTGGATTATGCGCAATCATTTTAATTATTTTCTTATTAAAAATTTTTGTTTACTTTTTGAAAATAAAGGAGTATTATAATCCACAGTTTCAATTTTCTAAATCGCTGAAACCGCATGGTGCGGGGGACCCGTTTAAATGAATTAGTGCATAATTCAATGGGGGTGAATCCTTGAAAAAGGTAGGGCTACTCATAGGCCCGAATCCGACAGCTAACCTCGTAAGCGTTATATTGAGAAGGAAGGTGGAGCTTGTGCGACAAAAAAAATAATGTCTACAAGTCTATTTCGTTATGGCTTGTAGACATTTTTTGTTTTCTGAAGAAATACTTTACTTGCTCTAACTAGCAGAAAAGTTCGTACAAAATTATTGGAGAGTGGACAGCAGTGGTTTCAACTATCAAAAGGTTTTTAATTGGAAGGCCATTAAAATCAACTGAGTTAGGAGAACAAAAGCTTAATAAAACGAAAGCGCTAGCTATTTTATCTTCTGACGCTTTATCATCAGTTGCTTACGGTCCAGAGCAAATTTTAATTGCATTAGCAGGTCTTGGAGCGGTAGCTTATTGGTATTCTATTCCAATAGCTGTTGGGGTATTAGTATTATTAACAGCTCTTATTTTATCTTATCGACAAATTATTTTTGCTTACCCTCATGGCGGGGGAGCATATGTTGTATCAAAAGAAAATTTAGGGATGAATCCAGGCTTAATAGCTGGTGGATCTTTATTAGTGGATTATATTTTAACGGTCGCAGTAAGTGTATCTGCAGGTACAGATGCGCTCACATCTGCTTTTCCTAGCCTACATGCACATAATGTAATCATTGCAATTATATTTGTAATATTGATTACCATCTTAAATTTAAGAGGGGTAACTGAATCAGCTTCCATTTTGGCATATCCTGTTTATTTATTTGTTTTAGCATTATTTATATTAATTGGTGTAGGGGTGTACAATATTTTAACTGGTCACGTTTCACCGACTTTACATTCACCGATTGGAACACCGGTTGCGGGAATTAGTTTGTTTTTACTGTTAAGAGCATTTGCTTCAGGAAGCTCGGCTTTAACAGGTGTTGAAGCGATCTCTAATGCAATTCCAAACTTTAAAGATCCTGCACCTAACAATGCAGCAAAAACATTGCTTGCGATGGGGGCATTACTTGCCGTTTTATTTTCAGGAATTGTCTTTTTAGCTTACTATTACGGAATTACTCCAAATAAACAAGTAACAGTCGTTTCGCAAATCGCTGAACAAACATTTGGACGTAATTTTATGTACTTTTTCATACAAGGTATAACAGCTTTAATATTAATTCTTGCAGCTAACACAGGGTATTCTGCATTTCCGTTATTAGCAGTTAATCTTGCGAAAGATAAGTTCATACCGAGAATGTTTACAATTAGAGGAGACCGTCTGGGATATTCAAACGGTATTATTATACTAGGGGTTTCTTCGATTATTTTAATTGTAGCTTTCCAAGGGCAAACAGAACATTTGATTCCGCTATATGCGGTAGGGGTATTTATTCCATTTACGCTTTCTCAAACTGGAATGGTACTAAAGTGGCTTCGTGAAAAGCCTGAAGGATGGATTTTACGATTATCGATTAATTTAACGGGTGCAGTTATTAGTTTTATCGTAATGAGTATGTTCTTTTTAACTAAGTTCGCACAAGTTTGGTCGATCCTTATTTTCTTACCTGCCATTATCTTCTTGTTCCATCGAATTAAGAAGCATTATGATGCAGTGGGCGATCAATTAAGTTTAAAAACTTGTGAACGGATTGTTCCGATTGAGGGAAATGTAATTGTCGTTCCTGTAGCAGGCATGACTCATGTAGTAGAAAATTCATTGAACTATGCGAAGGCTCTTTCTGCAGATCAAGTTATCGCTGTATATGTTGCTTTTGACAGAGAAGAGGAAAAGCAATTTGAAGAGAAATGGAAGAAGTGGCAACCTGAAGTAAGGCTTGTTACATTACATTCTCATTATAGAAGTATTATTCAGCCGTTAACCAAGTTTATTGATACAGTGCAATATAAAGCGAGTGAATCAAATTACCGAGTTACGGTCGTTATACCACAGTTTATTCCGAAAAAAGGTTGGCATAACATTCTTCATAACCAGTCTAGTTTATTAATTCGTGCGTATTTACTGTATCGAAGAAATGTTGTTATTACGACAGTACCATATCATTTGAAAAAGTAAGGGAATTTTTTAAGGATAACTTCACGAAAGTGAAGTTATCCTTTTTTGTGTATACGCTATGCATAATTGCATACGGACCAAAAAGATATATCGATATAATTTTATCGATTGTGATTAAGTAGTGTTTTCTGTTGTGATATATGGATATTTCAATCGAGAAAGTGAATCGGATTTTATTTTGAAATAAGGACATGAGAGCTTGAAAATAAAGGGGATGAAAATACTTCTTTACGGTAGATAAATAGCTGTGTTTAAATGACCTTACAGTACAAAACTTACATGAAAACAAAACAAAATTTCATATTTTCGTACGTTAATTAATTTAAAATGAATAATATTTTTAGGTAATATATTCACTGTGTGAATGCGGGACTTGCGATAATATAGAAATTTTATACAATGTTATTCATACTAAGCATATATGAAATGTTTTATAACAATAAGTTAGTACTGTATTAATAAAATTTGAGAGAGGTGGTTAGTACATGAATCACGGTGAGAACGGTCGTTATTTTTAACCATCTCAAATTATGTGCAAGAAAATAGAATAATAAAATGCGATAGTAATAGTTGCTAATACATAGGAGGAGTTAAAGTGAAAAAGACTTTAATTACAGGGTTATTGGTTACAGCAGTATCTACGAGTTGCTTCATTCCTGTAAGCGCTTACGCTGAAGGGGGGCAATCAGAAGTGAAAGTATTAAACGTGCAAAATGTAATTGCTCCAAATACATTATCAAATTCAATTAGAATGTTAGGGTCACAGTCACCACTTATCCAAGCATACGGATTAGTTATTTTGCAACAACCAGACATTAAAGTGAATGCTATGAGTAGCTTAACGAATCATCAAAAGTTTGCAAAGGCGAATGTACGAGAGTGGATTGATGAATATAATCCGAAGCTAATCGACTTAAATCAAGAGATGATGAGATATAGTACTAGATTTAATAGCTATTATAGTAAGCTCTATGAACTAGCAGGAAAAGTAAATGAAGATGAACAGGCCAAAGCAGATTTTACAAGCGCATATGGAAAATTGCAATTGCAAGTACAAAGCATCCAAGAGAGTATGGAGCAAGATTTATTAGAATTGCATCGTTTTAAAACAGTATTAGACAAAGATAGTAACAATTTATCAATTAAAGCTGATGAAGCGATAAAAACAATGCAAGGATCAAATGGAGATATTGTGAAATTAAGAGAAGACATTAAAAGAATTCAAGGGGAAATTCAAGCTGAACTAACAAACATTTTGAATAGACCACAAGAAATTATTAAAGGTTCTATTAATATCGGTAAACAAGTATTTACAATTACAAATCAAACTGCACAAACGAAAACAATCGATTTTGTTTCTATCGGTACTTTAAGTAATGAAATTGTAAATGCTGCAGATAGTCAAACGAGGGAAGCTGCTCTTCGTATTCAACAAAAGCAAAAAGAGTTATTACCGCTTATTCAAAAGTTATCACAAACGGAAGCAGAGGCGACTCAAATTACATTTATTGAAGATCAAGTAAGTAGCTTTACAGAACTAATTGACCGCCAAATTACAACTTTAGAAACGTTATTAACGGATTGGAAAGTTTTAAATAATAATATGATCCAAATTCAAACAAATATTGGAGAAGGCACGTATGCAGACAGTAGTTTACTCCAAAAACATTTCAATCAAATTAAAAAAGTAAGTGATGAAATGAATAAACAAACAAATCAATTTGAAGATTACGTTACAAACGTTGAAGTACATTAAGAAGAAAAATAAGTAACGATATAGGGAGAGAAGAAAAATGACAAAAAAACCTTATAAAGTAATGGCTCTATCAGCACTGATGGCAGTATTTGCAGCAGGGAATATTATGCCGGCCCATACTTATGCAGCAGAAACTGCAGTAAAGCAAGCTCCGGTTCATGCGGTAGCAAAAGCTTATAATGACTATGAAGAATATTCATTAGGACCTGAAGGCCTAAAAGATGCGATGGAAAGAACAGGTTCAAACGCTTTAGTAATGGATCTGTACGCTTTAACAATTATTAAACAAGGTAATGTTAACTTTGGAAATGTATCGTCAGTTGATGCAGCTTTAAAAGGAAAAGTGATTCAGCATCAAGATACAGCTAGAGGAAATGCGAAACAATGGTTAGATGTATTAAAACCACAGCTTATTTCAACGAATCAAAATATCATTAACTACAATACGAAGTTCCAAAACTATTATGATACTTTAGTTGCTGCGGTTGATGCAAAGGATAAAGCAACTCTTACGAAAGGTTTAACTAGATTATCAAGTAGTATTAATGAAAATAAAGCACAAGTAGACCAATTAGTAGAAGACTTGAAGAAATTCCGAAACAAAATGACGTCGGATACGCAAAACTTCAAGGGAGATGCAAATCAAATTACATCTATATTAGCTAGTCAAGATGCAGGAATTCCGCTATTGCAAAATCAAATTACAACGTACAATGAAGCAATTAGTAAATATAATGCAATTATTATCGGTTCATCTGTTGCGACAGCTTTAGGACCAATTGCAATTATCGGTGGTGCAGTAGTTATTGCTACAGGTGCAGGAACGCCGCTAGGAGTCGCGTTAATTGCAGGTGGTGCAGCAGCAGTAGGCGGTGGTACAGCTGGAATCGTATTAGCGAAGAAAGAACTTGATAATGCGCAAGCAGAAATTCAAAAAATAACAGGACAAGTTACAACTGCGCAATTAGAAGTAGCTGGATTGACGAACATTAAAACACAAACTGAGTATTTAACAAATACAATTGATACTGCAATTACAGCGTTACAAAACATTTCAAATCAATGGTACACAATGGGATCAAAATACAATTCTTTACTTCAAAATGTAGATGCAATTAGTCCAAACGACCTTGTTTTCATTAAAGAAGATTTAAACATTGCGAAAGATAGTTGGAAAAACATTAAAGACTATGCAGAAAAAATTTATGCTGAAGATATTAAAGTAGTAGATACGAAAAAAGCATAATAACAATTAAACTGTTATAGCATTACGTATAGATAAGAGATTTTTAAATAATAGAGAGCTCCTGTTCAGTAGTGAGCAGGAGCTTTTTTACCTCTAACGTTTCATATCCTCATAAAAAGAATAGGTGATAAGTATGCGTAATAATTTCTATAAAAAATGTCTTTTAACGATAATGATTGCGGGAGTAGCAACGAGTAATGTGTTTCCTTTACATCCTCTTGCAGCAGAACAAAACGTAAAAACATTACAAGAAAATGCAAAAAACTATTCTCTCGGACCAGCTGGATTCCAAGATGTAATGGCGCAAACGACATCGAGCATATTCGCAATGGATTCATATGCAAAATTAATTCAAAATCAGCAAGAGACTGATTTGAGTAAAATAAGTTCAATCAATGGTGAGTTTAAAGGAAATATGATTCAGCATCAAAGAGATGCAAAAATTAACGCATCGTATTGGTTAAATAATATGAAGCCCCAGATTATGAAAACGGATCAAAATATTATTAATTATAATAATACTTTTCAAGCGTATTATAATAGCATGCTATTGGCGATTGATCAAAAGGATAGCGGTAAGTTAAAAGCGGATTTAGAAAAATTGTATGCGGATATTGTAAAAAATCAAAATGAAGTAGATGTATTATTAGGGGATTTGAAAGCTTTTCGCGATAGAATGGCGAAAGACACAAATAGCTTTAAAGAGGATACAAATCAATTAACAGCGATTTTAGCAAGTACGAATGCGGGTATTCCGGCTCTAGAGCAACAAATAAATACATATAACGATTCGATCAAAAAGAGTAATGACATGGTCATTGCTGGTGGCGTACTTTGCGTAGCATTAATAACATGTCTTGCGGGCGGGCCGATGATTGCGATTGCGAAAAAAGATATCGCAAATGCAGAACGCGAAATAGCCAATTTAAAAGATAGAATTTATGGAGCGCAAGCAGAAGTCGCAATTTTGACAGATGTGAAAAATAAGACAACAAATATGACAGAAACGATTGATGCAGCAATTACAGCACTACAAAATATATCAAATCAATGGTATACAGTAGGGGCAAAATATAATAATTTACTACAAAACGTAAAAGGAATGAGTCCTGAAGAGTTTACGTTTATAAAGGAAGATTTAAATACAGCGAAAGATAGCTGGAAAGATGTAAAAGATTATACAGAAAAATTACATGAAGGCGTGACGAAATAAACAGTGGACTAGTTCCGCTGTTTATTTTTTTATCCCGTTTTTTGTGGAGAGCCGAGCTTGTAATTTTACCCATAAGTTTGCCGTGTGTTTTATCAATGTAGCTTTCTATGAGAATTTAACTTGTCTTTTCGTTTTGGGGTGTTAAAAAATTCTTAAGTTGATGGGCATGGGATAGCACAATATGCCTATGAACTTAAGAACAGAAACTTACGCTTGAACATAATATCAAATTTAAATGAGCAAAGCTATTTCAAGTGAATAGAATCCACTCTTTAAGAATACATAAAATATATACATACAAGCTTAGTCTGATCACTACATCATTAGTGAAAGTAGGATTCTATAGATTTTGGAGGAAGAGATATGAAAAAAAAGGTTCTCCTGTTTACAGATTTAGGGATTGATGATGCGTTTGCTATACTGTACACCTTTTTTCGTAAAGACATTCAACTTGTAGGAATTGTAGCCGATTATGGAAATGTATCCAGAGAAAATGTAATAAGAAATATTAACTATTTGAAGTACATTGCGGGAAGAGAAGAGATACCTGTATTCCTTGGTGCTTCTGTACCGTTGACAGGTATATTGATTCAGTATTTCCCTGAGGTACATGGAAAAGTCGGATTAGGACCTATCATTCCCCCTGAAATTTCATATCCAGTTTATCCTTTAAATGATATTTATCAAATTATAGAATCAAATTTAGAAGATCTTACAATTATCAATTTAGGAAGACTTTCTTCGCTAGCTACGACTTTTGTATTGAATTTAGAAACAATGCGAAACGTAAGAGAATGCATTTGCATGGGGGGAGCTTTTTTCTATCCAGGTAACGTAACTGCTGTGGCTGAAGCTAACTTTTACTCAGACCCTTATGCAGCAAACTTAATTCTGCAGCATGCAAAGAACTTGACAATTATTCCTTTAAATGTGACTCAACATGCGATTGTTACACCCGAAATGGTCCAGCAAATCGATGCATTTCATCGGAATACACAGGATCTTGCAGGACTCATCATCAAACCTATGTTAGACTATTATTATAAATTCTACTCCAAGTCTAATCCTGGTATAAGTGGAAGTCCTATGCATGATTTTGTAACAGTGTGGTATTTGCTGAATCAAGAGGCTGTTGGCCTTTCAAGAGTACCCATTAAAGTAATTCCTGATCAAGGAGAAGGATTTGGTCAAAGTATTGCAGACTTTCGTTTTGCTACTAATCCAGGCTATAAAACGCATAATGTAGCTTTTCAGCTTGATTATGAAAGATTCAAGAAGGATATTATGGAAACGTTTTTAAAGAAGAGAGTGTAACAGACTGTATTAACTTCAGATAATAGGGATTATGTGAATGAAATGCCACTTCACTTAACGTACAGGAATTCGACTTTTTTAGGTTGAAATTCGCTTAGCATATAAAACTTCCAAAATGTTGGCTGTATCCCATCACTATCAAGCTAACAAAACAAAATCCCCACTGATTAAAGTTTCACTGTATATACTAATTGGGATAGAAGTTTAGGTAGATATATTTAAGGTGTCGAAATTTCTTGCATAAAGCTGTATAATGCTTGTAACGAAAGGGAAATACAGGAAAGGATTTGTAATGAATTACTATGGAAAAAGATAAACAACAACTAAGCGTTGAAGTTGCAAGATTATATTATCAATCAGATTATAGTCAGCAAGAAATTGCTAACAAATTAAATATTTCAAGACCGACGATTTCTAGATTATTAAAGTACGCGAAAGAAAAAGGATTTGTTCAAATTAGTATAGCCGATCCATTTGCTGATTTAGATAACGTTGGGAATTTACTGAAAGAAAAGTACAACTTGTTAGAGGCACATGTCGTATTTTCACCAGTGCCAGAATATGCAACGATTACAGAGTATATTAGTAAATATGCAGCTGAGTATATGGAAAAGACGGTTAAAAACGGTGATATCGTTGGGGTAAGCTGGGGAATGACGATGTATGAAATTGCTAGAAAAATCGTACCGCAACATGTAAAAGGTGTAGAAGTGGTCCAGCTAAAAGGTGGTATTAGTCATTCGAGTGTAAATACATATGCGAATGAGACGATAGCTTTATTTGCAGATGCTTTTCAAACGACGCCAAGAAATCTACCTCTTCCAGTTATATTTGATAATGCAGTGACAAAAGAATTAGTAGAGCAAGATCGACATATTCATCACATTATTGAAATGGGGAAACAAGCGAATATTGCAGTGTTCACTGTAGGAACAGTGCGAGACGAAGCGCTATTATTCCGATTAGGTTATTTCGACATGGATGAAACGAGTTTACTCAAAAAACAATCGGTCGGTGACATTTGTTCACGATTTTTTGATGGAGACGGAAATATTAGTAGCGAAGAAATTAATAAGCGGACCATTGGAATTGAGTTAGAGGAACTGAAATTAAAGAAACGCTCTATTTTAGTTGCGGGTGGTAATAGAAAAATAAAAGCAATTGATGGTGCGTTACGCGGTGGGTATGCAAATGTATTAATTATCGATCAGCATACGGCGAAAGAATTGTTACATTATCAAAAAGATTAAAAATAAAAGGCTTTCTCA
>NZ_BOQD01000039.1 GCF_018332515.1 Bacillus hominis
ATATATAGAATATTCAGTGAAATATTTAGGAGGTTAATAGTTTGTTTCATTCAAAATCAATGCCGGCTATAAAAATGATTCTTTCGATGTCTATTTTCGGATCGATTGGATTTTTTTCTGTCCAGACAGGTTTACCGCCTTTTGAATTAGTATTTGTTCGTTGTATTTGTGCGACTTTATTTTTAGCATTATGTTGGTTCGTAACAGGGCAATACAAAAGTGAGAAATGGAACAAAAAAGAAACGATACAAATATTAGCTTGTGGTGTATTTCTCGTTTTTAACTGGGTATTTTTATTTAAAGCGTTTGAACTTATGTCGATTACAATTGCGATTTCTGTATATCATCTTGCACCGATCATCGTATTAATGATTGGTAGTATCGTATTTAAAGAAAGACTTACAGTATTTGCTGTTATGTCCATTGTTATTTGTTTTATCGGCACAGTGTTAGTAGCTGGAGTGGACGGTAGTATGTCGCTTGAGAAATTAATGTCATCTGGAATGGTATGGGCACTTCTTGCGGCTTTATTTTATGCTTTTACCACGTTACTAGGAAAGGGGATTCAGCATACGAGTGCATATGCGATGACCTTTTTACAAACGTTTTTAGGCATATTTTTATTGCTACCATTCGTAGATTTCGGACATTTTCAAGGATTAACAGAGATGAATTGGATGATGATTACTGCGACAGGACTTATACATACTGGGTTTGTATATTACTTATTTTTTGACAGTTTAAGAGATTTGCCGACGAGACTTATTTCTGTATTAGTGTTTTTAGATCCTGCTGTTGCAATTTTGTTAGATACGGTCTTTACCGGTTTTAGACCGACTAGTATGCAAATTGTAGGGATTATTCTTATATTTGTAGGAATGGCATTTACTTTTCGAAAAACGAAGGATGAAAAAGTGATGGTAAAAGAAAATACGTATTATGAAGTGTAAAAAATTACCTCCTACCGTATTGAGAATCCCCTTATTTTTTGTACAATATAAGAGTAGGAAAATAAAGGAAGAGGCGGATGAGAGCGATGAAAAGGTTATTAAAGGTAGCGACATCATTAACTTTAATAGGGGGGATATTTGTTAGCAGTAATATTGTTTCAGCAAATACAGATGTAATTCAACAATCTCCACCTTCACCTGATATTATGCTAGAATTTGATGATTTAGCAAATGATCATTGGGCTTATAATGAAATTATGAATTTAGTATATCACCGTATTATGTATGGATATGGAAACGGTAAGTTTGGGGTAGAAGATAATATAACACGTGAACAAGCAGCAGCAGTACTACATCGCGCACTCAATTTAAAAAGAAGTCCATTTGAAGAGAATCCATATGAAGATATTAGTGGGAAATCAACAATGTTCCCTTACGAAATTTTACATTTAACAAGACTTGGTATTTTTAAAGGAGACGAAAATGGGAATTTCCGTCCGAAAGCCACATTAACTCGTGCAGAATTAGCACAAATTTTAACGAAAGCATATGAGTTGAAAGCAAAGCATCCGCATACATTTACAGATATACCAGAAAACTATTGGGCAAGAGATGCAATTAGTGCATTGCAGTCTAATAAAGTTGTGGTAGGAACCGGAGATGGTAAGTTCGAGCCTGAAATGCTCGTTACACGTGGGCAATTCGCTAAGTTTTTACAACAAGCAATTTATAATTCACCAGATAAATGGGAATAAATAAGAGTATAAAAAAGTACAAGTAGATTATACTTGTACTTTTTTATCTGAAAGGTGAAGTTTTTACATAATGCAATTCTTAGATTCCATTCAAACGATTAATCTATGAAGCTCGAAAAAAGCGCAAATATGATATTTGCGCTTTTTTGTCTATAAAGTGAATTTTTTATAAGTGAAGGACTTGATTAGTAGATAGTAGAATATTGTATATATAACAACTTTGCAAAAGCTTTTGTTTATCCTTTTTGAAAATCAAACAGAGAAACTAGAGCGCAAAGATAAGAATATTTCTTCAAATGATTTGCATGCAATTCAGGATACCCAATTGGAATTGAGAGCGAATTGGCTCTCCTAGTAATCTTCAAAATAATAGATGTTAAAAATGCAATATATTACATATGGCTTGCAAATACAGCATATGTAATATGGGGAAAGAATTTAGTCTATTATGTTCCACTTTTAATAAAGTGGAAATGAAGGAGCGAGGACAATGAAGAAAAAAATGTTCCGTATAATGGCAGCAGCGACTATTATGGGTGGATTATTGGTAAGTGCAAATGTTCCTAACATAAAAGCAGAAGAATATCCAGAAATGATTGTATTTGATGATGTTCCAGTAGACTATTGGGCATATGACTATATTATGGAAGTGGCGTATCATAAAGTTATGCTAGGCTATGGAAATGGCAAGTTTGGTGTAGGTGATAATGTAACACGTGAACAAGTGGCGGCAGTACTGTATCGCGCACTTAATATAAAGCATGAAGGACCGTTAAAAAATCCTTATAATGATATTTCTGAAAGATCAACAATGTTTCCAAATGAAATTTTAGCATTAACAGAACGCGGTATTTTTAAAGGTGATGAGAAGGGGAATTTTAGACCTAGAGAAACAATAACACGTGCAGAAGTAGCACAAGTTCTTACACAAACATTTTCATTTGAAGCGCTGCAACAGCACACATTTATAGTTGGCGTTGGAGATCATATGCTTCATGTCGGAACACAAACGTGGATTACAACAACGACAGACCCTAGTAAAATAGGTAGGCAAGTATCGATATACGGCGTATTCTGCGGAATTGGTTTTGCAATTGGCCCTTATCTGGCAAGTACAGTTCAGTATGGTCTAGCAACGCCATTTATCATATCTACTATACTTTGCTTAATAGGATGGATTTTACTTTTACCAACGAAAAATGCATTCCCAGCACAAGATGAAACGAAAACTGAAAGTGAATCATCATTTTCTCGTTATAAACAAGTCGTGGGATTAGCTTGGATTGCACTTATTGGTCCACTTGCATATGGTGTGCTTGAAGCAATGCTAAATAGTAATTTACCAGTATACGCCCTTCGCAAAGGGTGGTCTGTATCAGATGTTTCTTTCTTAATACCAGCATTCGCGATTGGGGGTATTATTACACAAATTCCGCTCGGTATATTGAGTGATAAATACGGAAGAGACCGTATTTTAACGTGGACATTCAGCATAAGTACTGGCATTTTCCTACTTGCAGCAGTATTTAATCAATATTACTGGATCGTCTTTGTCTGTATGCTTCTAGCTGGTATGGTAATTGGATCATGCTTCTCATTAGGTCTTGGATTTATGGCAGATTTATTACCGAGGCACTTACTACCAGCAGGTAATATATTATCCGGAATCGCCTTTAGTATAGGAAGTATTATGGGGCCTGTATTAGGAGGCGTATTTATAGAAAAAATACAGTATACAAGCTTTTTTATTGCGGTTATGATTATAATGGGTATTCTCGCAATGGTATATATTATTTACATGAAAAATCAATTCGCATCAAGAAAAATAGAAAGTAGGTTAGGGCATGACAAAACAACCTAATAAGAAAAAATTTGAAGTACTAGAAAACGAAACGATTACAGACTGCTTAGCACGTATGGAACAAGAAGGATATGCGCCGTCTCGTCGCATGGAAGAGCCAATCTTTCATGAAGTGAAGAAAGACGGGAAAACAGAAGTTGAGCCGTGTGGTAGGAAAATTGTTTTTGAGGGGAAATTGAAGTAATCTAATAACAGATTTTCTTTATGGTATAGAGCCATCCAATTCATTTGAGTTGGATGGCTTGTTTTTTTACTGACCAATGAAAGACTAAGCTAAGCGATCTTTGTTAGTAAAGATAGTAGGGAGAAAAATTAACTACATAAAAATGTAAAAGTAAATTGAACGATGCTTAATTTATAGAATTTCAGCGTTGGGACATGAAGTATAAATCCGGAATATTTATACTTATACCATTGTAGGAAAGAAAAATGATACAAAAGTAGGATGATTTAAAATATATTTATTTGTATTATAAAAACAAAATACATCTTTGGAAAATCAGAAGATTACGTATGTAGGGAAGGGAGAAATACAATGATACAAAGCATATACGAAACTCATTTGCATGTAAGAAATTTAGAAAAAGCGATAGATTTCTATCAAAATAAGTTAGGCTTAGCATTAGCAAGAAAACTATCGGAAAGAAGAGTCGCTTTCTTTTGGGTAGGAGAAAATAAAAAACAAATGCTTGGATTATGGGAAGTACATACTAACGAAGATTTTGAGACGAAACACTTCGCTTTTCGTGTAGATTTAGAGTTTTTAAAGACTTCCAAATTGTGGTTAGAGGGGCGTGGAATAGAGGTAGTAGGGAGTCAGGGGAAAGGAAATCAAGAGCCAATCGTCCAAAGATGGATGCCAGCTGCAAGCGTATATTTTTTGGATTGTGATGGGAATAAATTAGAGTTTATATCTATGTTACATGATGATCCAGATGAATTAGAATATGCAACTTATTTAAGTGAATGGGATGCGGAGCACCAAGAAACATAAAGTTTAATCAGTGGGAGTTTTATAGATTTGTATTATGTAAAATAGATAGAAATAAAATAACCCCCCTCAAGAATAAGGGTATTCTTGAAGGGTTTTTTATGCTTTATATATTTATATTGTTTGTAACTTATTAACGATCTTCACGTTTAGATATTTCAGCGCGTTGAATATAACCATCAGAGAAGCTGAAATAAAGGGAATAGCTTCCTCGATTATATATAAAGCCTTCACTAGTCATATCTTCTCCGATTAAATCTGGTTCACCAAACCATTCTTTTAATTCACTGATAGGGATACCCATTTTCACCCATATATATCTTGCGTCCGAAGGGTACATATCAATATTATACTCTCCGTATACTGCTGTAGTAGGTGCATCACATTCTGTACATGGTGCTTTCTTCAAAACATCAGGCACTCCAAATTCTTTTTTTACCTCAGATATATCTTTACGCAATGTATTTAATGTAAATGGACCAAACGTCCCATCCTGTAAAGCTGTTGTTAACATTTGTTTCAGTTCTTCTTTTGAATTGATGTTGAAATT
>NZ_BOQD01000040.1 GCF_018332515.1 Bacillus hominis
TGGTAATGACAACATTATATCATAACTGAATCTGTCATATACATAATCAATATAGTAGTCATAGTTTGTTAGTTCAACTGGTAGTGACATCATTATAGCTGCGTGATAGAAAGAACAAAAAATGTTTCTTGCAAACAAAAACACTTATTTGTAAACGTTTTATTTATGGGGGGAAATACTTGGTTTAAAATACAAATCTCTTTGTAAAAGATCGTTAGTTAGTTCAACTAACCATTAGTGTGTAATAAATGCACCGGTGAAAATGGAATGAAAAAGTGGCTTATATTCTTTTTGTCAGCATTGTTATTTGTAGCAGCAGGATGTTCTAATGGTGGCGAAAAAGCAAACACGTCATCTTTAAAAACTAGGTAGAAAACATTTGGATGATAATAAGGAAATACTTCCACAAGACTTTAAGGAGGTGGTTCACCAAGAGGAATAATCAAAAGTAGTAGGGATAAGAAGAAGGGATAGGAGGAAGTATCAAATGGAAAATGTAAGAATTGGGATTATTGGTGCAGGACTTCGGAGTGGTATTGCAAAGTATTGGCATGACCCAGGTGGAAATTCAGTTGTCGTTGCTGCAGCCGATGTTTCGATGGAAAGATTGAAAACCTTTCAAGAAAAAATTAACAAACATGCAGATATTACCACCGATTATAAAGAGTTACTCGCTCGCACGGATATTGATGCTGTTGCCATTTTGTCTCCCGATTATTTACATGAAGAGCATGCCATTGCGGCACTTCAGGCTGGTAAGCACGTCTATTGTGAAAAGCCCTTAGCGATCACAGTAGAAGGATGTGACCGGATTATCGAACAAGCGGAAAAGTCTGGAAAGCATTTAATGGTTGGTTTTAATATGCGTTATATGAGTATGTATCAAACAATGAAAGAGATTATTGATTCAGGGGTAATCGGTGATCTTAAAGCCGTTTGGGTAAGACATTTTGTCGGATTTGGCGGATACTATTATTACCATGACTGGCATGGAACAGCTAAAAATACGACTTCGCTTTTATTGCAAAAGGGTTCTCATGATCTTGATGTGATCCATTGGATTACTGGAAAATATACAAAAAAGGTTTCGGCTTTTGGGGGACTCGATTTTTACGGTGGAGAGAAACCAAATACATTAACCTGTCCTACTTGTGATGAAAAGGATACTTGTACGGAAGCGAGTCTGAACGTATTAACCCAATGCGCTTTCCGGGAAGAAATCGATGTTGAGGACAATAATATGTTGATTATGGAACTTGAAGGCGGGATTAAAGCTTCCTACTTGCAATGCCACTTTACACCAGATTATTCAAGAAACTATACCTTTATCGGTACAAAAGGCAGAATAGAGAATGATGATGTAAATGAAAAAGTATATGTGAAAACGAGAAAATCAAACTCATGGAATGAACTTAGCGACATAACCTATGACATGAAAAAAGAACAAGGCAGCCACGGTGGTGCGGATCCAAAAATATGCAGAGACTTTGTCGAACTAGTTTTAAACAACAAGCAACCTTTAACCACACCATATGCGGGAAGAATGAGTGTTGCGGTCGGCTGTGCAGCGACTGAGTCCATTCGCTCTGGTGGAAAGGTTATTAAAATCAGTCAAGGTTCAACTGTCAAGTATGTGTGATTAGCTTCTGTATGAGAAGGGGGAGAGAATTTGGAAAAAATTATTCAAAGCGAGACTCGTATGCAACACGCTAACATATTAGAAAAAAAATCAGAAGCGTCCTCGTCAAAGTGGACAATTTTACAGAAGTCGTTTCGTAAAAATTGGGAACTTTATTTATTGATTTCTCCTGTAATCGCTTACTTTATTGTGTTTCATTATATCCCAATGTACGGCGTGCAAATTGCTTTTAAAGATTTTATTGCAACGCTAGGGATATGGGATAGTCCATGGGTAGGGATGAAACACTTTGAGCGTTTTTTTAATAGTTACTATTTTTGGAGACTTATTAAAAATACGTTGATTATTGGTGTTTATACACTAGCAGTAGCATTCCCGATTCCAATCATCATTGCCCTCATGCTAAATGAAGTAAGAAATTCTAAGTTTAAAAAATTCGTACAAACCATTATTTATGCTCCTCACTTTTTATCTACAGTAGTAGTAGTCGGGATGTTGATCCTTTTTTTAAAGCCGGATGGATTAATCAATCAAATTATTATTCTAGTGGGTGGAAAACCAATCGCATTTATGTCGGAACCAAGTTGGTTTAAAACATTATACGTGTTTTCCGATGTATGGCAAACCATGGGGTGGAGTTCTATTATTTATCTTTCTGCTTTAACTGCTGTTGACTATTCCTTACATGAATCAGCAATGATTGACGGTGCTTCGAGATTGCAAAGAATATGGCATATTAATATCCCAACGATTATGCCAACGATTATTATTCTATTTATTCTAAATGCAGGATCTGTTATGTCAGTTGGATTTGAAAAAGTTTTCTTAATGCAAAATACCCTAAACATGTCGACATCAGACGTTATATCTACCTTTGTTTATCGCAGCGGTATCGAACAAGCTGAATACAGCTTTTCTGCTGCAATAGGGTTATTCAACTCAATCATAAATTTCATTATGCTTGTAATGGTGAATTTCTTTGCTAAAAAAGTGAATCAAACAAGTCTATGGTAGGTGGTGAACTAGATTGGAAAATACAGCATCCGATAAAGTTTTTAATTTTTTTAATTATTTATTTTTAACAATCATCGCATTACTGGTTGTTTATCCTTTGATCTTTATCATAAGCGCGTCGCTTAGCAATCCACTCCATGTGTTAAACGGAGAAATTTGGTTTTGGCCAAAGGGGTTAAATTTCGACGCGTACAAAAAATTATTTTCAAATCATGATATTATAAACGGATTTCTCAATACCCTTAAATATACGGTGGTAGGGACTGCTATTAATGTAGTATTAACGATTATGGCAGCGTATCCACTTTCTAGGGCAGACTTTGTTGGTCGTAATGTGATTATGGGAATATTTGTTTTCACGATGTTTTTTAGTGGCGGTTTAATTCCTAGCTATTTGCTTATTAAAAATCTTGGAATGATTGATACTTTTTGGGTAATGGTTATTCCTAATGCCGTATCTGTTTTTAATATTATTATTATGCGGACGTTTTTCCAAACGACCATTCCACTTGAACTTCAAGAAGCGGCCATGATTGATGGCGCAGGAAATATTAGAATTCTACTGAAAATAGTTTTGCCTCTCTCTATGCCTGTTATTGCCGTTATGATTTTATTCTATGCAGTTGCACACTGGAATTCTTATTTTACAGCATTAATTTATTTACAAAATAAAGAACTTTTTCCACTTCAATTAATCTTAAGGGAGATTCTTATTCAAAGTCAAACGAGTGATATGGTTAAATCAACGAGTGAAAGTTTCTTAAAGCAGCAGATGAGTGTGGAAGGACTGAAATATGCGGTTTTAATTTTTGCGAACTTACCAATGTTGTGTTTGTATCCATTCTTACAAAGGTATTTTGTTAAAGGATTTTTGGTTGGATCTATTAAAGGATAAAATTAGGGGGTTGCGAAATGAAGAATAAAAAGAAAAAAGCTAGTATTCTATCGTTTGTTCTAATGAGTTCACTCGTATTAGGCGCATGTTCCAACGAGAAAACCACTGCCGACAATAAAAAGGAACCCACAATATCTAATTTAAATCAAACTGGAATGCCCATTGCAAAAGATAAGATTGAGTTGAAAGGCTTTGCGGGAAAGTTTTTTCAATCACAGGATTGGAACAATTTAATGCTTTGGCAAGAATATGAAAAAATGACTAATATTCATATTAAGTGGGATGCTGTCCAAACACAAAGTTTGAAGGAAAAACGAAATCTCATGCTTGCAAGTGGTGAGTATCCAGATGTACTATTCGCAGCTGCAGTGCCGAAGACGGATTTAATAAAATTTGGTCAGCAGGGTGTATTTATTCCTCTAAATGACTTAATTGATAAGTATGCTCCGAATTTTAAAAAGATTATGGAAAAATACCCTTTAGTGAAAAAAGGAATTACGATGCCTAATGGAAAAATTTATGGGTTTCCGGCTTTTTATGATCCTGAATTCAAGGGGCTCATTTATGGAACACCATGGATTAAAAAGGAATGGCTTGATAAATTAGGATTGAAAGAACCAACGACTCTTGATGAATTTGAATCCGTATTACAAGCCATAAAAGACGGTGATCCAAATGGTAATGGAAAAGCAGACGAAATTCCTTGGGGCGGGGCATATGGAATCGATGAATTTATTAGCTCCCTAAAAGGATCTTTCGGCTTAAATAATCATGGAACTGCGAATCAAAATGTTGACTTAGATCCGAAAACAAAAAAAATGCGCTATGTACCGACCACTGATGGATATAAAGAGCTATTGCAATATTTAAACAAGCTTTATACTAAAGGTTTAATTGATAAAGAAATCTTCACTCTTAAGACAGAAGAGTTTAGTGCGAAAGCTTCAAAGAATACCTTTGGCGTCATAAACGGAGTTGATCCTGGGACGACAGAAAATCTGAGTGGCTTTGTAGGAATGCCTGTATTAAAAGGCCCTCATGGAGATCGATTAAATACAGCAGTTGGTTCACCTTTAGGAAACATAGGGATGTTTGTTATTACGAATCAGAATAAGAGTCCTGAAGCGACGGTAAGGTGGATTGATCATTTCTATAGTGATGAAGGATCAAAAATGTTCTTTATGGGCTTCGAAGGTAAAACTTATACTAAAGATCCAACAACTGGTAAATTGGATTACGTTGATGAAATTAAAAAGAATCCGGATGGATTAACGCTAGACCAAGCAGTAAGTAAATACCTAACATGGCCTGGTGGTTATTATCCTGGTTTTGTTAAGCAAAAATACTTTAACGGAGCAGAAAGCAAAGAGGCTACAACTGCAAATGCTCAACAAGCAGAACCGCTATCGCTTAAATTGGATGATGTTTGGCCAGCGTTTAACTTTACGGTAGAAGAACAGAGTGAGTTAACACCAATTTCAACCGATATGGATACGTATCTGAAAGAAATGACAGCAAACTTTATTACAGGAAAAGCAGATTTCTCTAAATGGAATGAATATAAAAGTACGTTAGAAAAAATGGGCGTTAAACGTTATCTAGAAATTTACGAAGCAGCATATAAGAGAATGGAAAAATAAAAAAGTTGATTGAACCGTACGGATGATATTGGCTCTCCGTACGTGTTTCCTTCTTAGGAAGAGGGTTATGGTGTTTATGGAAACTAATGGTCTAATATGGAAGTTTTATAATTTTTCGGAAATTGTTATGAAAATAGCCATTTTTCAAATCATTTGGATCGCCCTGACTTTAATGGGGGGTATTATCCTAGGGCTGATGCCTGCAACTGTAGGGTTATTTACAGTCATAAGGAAATGGCGGATGGGAAACGAACAACTCCGTTCATTAGTTGAAATTTATTGGATTACTTTCCGAAAAGAGTTTTGGAAAGCGAACACCATAGGCTTTGCTTTGTTTTCCATTGGGTTCTTGATCTATCTAAACTTTTCCTTTATTCGATTTACCAACGGGCTCACGCATCTATTATTATTTATTTTCATTATCACGCTTAGTATTCTTTTTTTAATCCTACTATTATATATTATCCCTGTTTTTGTTCATTTTGAATTTAAGCTGCAGCAATACTTGACAATGTCCTTATTATTAGGAATATCTTTCCCATTCCATACGATACTATTAGCTTTCGGTTACTATATTTTATTTAGGTTGTTTTTGTGGGTTCCAGGTTTAATTCCATTTTTTAGCGTTAGTGTTGTGGCCTTTTTTACTATGTGGGTGTCAATGAATATATTTCATACGATGGAGAATAAAGTGAGAGAGATTTCTAACTTTAAATTGTCCGGTTTGAATCCGTTCTTTCATAAAAAAACATTACCATCTGAAAACCAGACCAAGGGAGTTTAAAGAGACTCTGACAAATATAGAAAAACCAGTATTTACATTTTTCGTTATTAGCGATATCCAATTAACATGCTGGTAGAAGTTCTGTTTGCTACTAAGTTATAAAACTGTTATCAAGAATTTTGGGACATGACAATTTTGGAGGGAAATCATGATAACTTACGATAAGAAAAGTTGGAAGATCCATAATAAAAGAATCTTCATTTTATCTGCTGCCATCCACTACTTCCGTCTTCCAAGGGCTGAGTGGGATGATGTTTTAGAAAAAGCAAAAGCTGGGGGGTGTAATACAATTGAAACCTATATTCCGTGGAATTTCCATGAGATGAAGGAAGGTGAATGGGATTTCTCTGGCGACAAAGATTTAGCACATTTTCTTCAATTATGTGCTGATAAAGGATTATATGTCATTGCAAGACCTGGCCCATATATTTGTGCAGAATGGGATTTTGGCGGATTTCCGTGGTGGCTCTCTACGAAAAAGGATATTCAATATCGTTCGGCACAGCCTAGTTTTTTACACTATGTAGATCAATATTTTGATCAGGTTATTTCAATTATTGATGAGTATCAATTAACGAAAAACGGTTCAGTTATCATGGTTCAGATTGAAAATGAATTCCAAGCTTACGGTAAACCTGATAAGCAATATATGGAATATTTGCGGGATGGAATGATTGCAAGAGGCATCGAAGTACCATTCGTTACATGCTATGGAGCAGTCGATGGTGCTGTGGAGTTCCGCAATTTTTGGTCAGGTGCCAACCGTGCCGCTGAGAGTTTAGATGAACGATTTGCCGATCAGCCGAAAGGTGTCATGGAGTTTTGGATTGGTTGGTTTGAACACTGGGGTGGAAATAAAGCGAATCAAAAAACACCTCAGCAGCTTGAACGTGAGTGTTACCAGCTCTTGAGCAATGGATTTACGACCATTAATTATTATATGTATTTTGGTGGCACGAATTTTGATCATTGGGGCGGACGAACAGTTAGTGAACAGGTTTTTTGTACGACAACATATGATTATGATGTCGCTATTGACGAATATTTACAGCCAACCAGAAAATATGAAGTATTAAAAAGATACCATTCCTTTGTCAAATGGCTGGAACCGCTATTCACAAATGCAGAACAAGCTGCTTCTGATGTGAAGCTGTCAAGTGACCTTAAATCAGAGCGAATTGTCAGTCCTCATGGCGAAGTACTATTTATTGAGAATAATAGGAATGAAAGAATTCAATCCCATGTGAGACATGGCAATGAACTTGTTCCGTTTACGATTGAAGCCAATGCCGTTTTACCGATTGTCCGCAATGTTAAGGTAGGAAATCATTTTATTATTAAAACATTAACGGGACAGACAACAGGTTTTGATTCTAGGTATGCGGTGATTTATCACGAAAATGGGCAACGTTCTACTTTAGTTGTACAGCTTGACCAAAAGGCAGAAATTCATTGTCCAACACCAAATCGATTCGAAGAGTTAGAAGACGGCAGTATTGCTTTTCATTTATTTCATGGAAGTCAATCACAAACAATAAAGCTTTTATTTAAAGATGGATCCAGCTATTCTATTGAAGTTGTCACAAGAACATCGCTGGATGTCATTGTTCCTAAGCTTGAAAAGGATACTGCACGAAATAAATTATCATGGGAAACGGCAGATGAACCTCTTTCTTTTTTAACAGGAAAGGTGAAAGAGGCAGAAAAACCGCTTGATTTCAGTAGTTTCGGACAGTTTAGCGGTTATTTAGGCTATGAAAGTGAATTTGATACAGAAGAAACACAAACTACGACGGTTGTCTTTCCTCGTATCGAGGATCCAGTCATGGTTTTCTGTAATCAGCAATTTGTCGGGAAGCTTAGCAAGCTTGGGGCTGCTGAAATTGAAGTTCCAGTGAAAAAAGGGAAAAATACGTTAACATGCCTCGTTCAGAATATGGGACGCTTCAACTATTCTCAGGTGGTAGGGGAACCGAAGGGCATTAGTGAGTCTCCAGCACTTAACGGGAAATATCTATCCTTACGAGGAGAATGGCAGGTTGAAGGCTGTGGAGTTCAACATCATTTATCGCAAATACCAAGGATTGAAGAGCGTATCGCCTTTTTAAGAACCTTCGAGAATGAGGATTATGATCGAGCGTTTCTCGTTGGTGAAGGCGTTTCGCGTGTTACGGTAAATGGTGAAAAGGGAAAAATCTTGATGGAATGTCAAACGGGTTGGTCAAAAAACAGTGCTGTTTATGGAGTTGCGGATATAAGTGCTGCCTTAAAGCAAGGGGAAAATATTTTGGATTTAGATGCTCAGAATATTACTAGTATTCGTCGTTTCGACCTTTATTTGTTTAATGAAAAGGAGCAAATTTCTGGATGGAAAACGAAAGCATTTGCCCAGCAACACGAGGTAAGGGAATGGAAGATTATTAATAGTGATCAACAAACTATTAATCCCCGCTGGCATAAAAGTAATTTTACCTGGAACCCTGACAATGGCTCTATTGTAAAGGTTCGTTTGAATCAGTTGAGCAAAGGATGTTTTTGGGTAAACGGCCAATGTTTAGGAAGGTACTGGAACATTGGACCACAGGAGGATTATAAGATTCCAGCATCCTTACTGAAAGAGCAAAATGAAATTGTTATTTTTGATGAAGAAGGTTTAGTGCCGGATCATGTTGTGATTCATTTCTACAGCCCATTTGTTCAGCCAGAAAAAAAACAGTTGGTTACAGTCGAAGCTGGAAGCAAAAAATGAAACTTAAATATGAAGAAAGCTTAACGTCTGCAATGATTTCGGCAAATAGTCATTTAATTGCTTTTGCTGCTGAAAAATCAAGAATAACAGGTGAAACAATATGTAACAGAATTGCAGAAAACAATGAAACAAGTGAAGTAAGGAAGTTAACCTGTATCGTAAGAGTCACCTCAAAATGGGGAAATATAGGTGAAAAGAATTTTAACTGATGGAGAACCACTTTTCATTTCAATATGAAAAAGTGGTAGTAGTTCCTATTTCCATTCGTTATAATAGCCATAAAATGGTTATAACAATTTTATGGATGAGGGAGTAAAATATGATTGAAAAAGATAATCGAACACCACTATATTATCAACTGCTGGATATTATTGTAGAGTTAATTGAAACTGGGAAATTACAAGAACATGATAAGCTTCCGTCAGAGCGTGAGTTATGTGAGATTCATGATGTAAGCAGAACAACAGTAAGACAGACAATGCAAGAGTTAGAGAAAGAAGGATACATTTATAAAAAGCATGGAAAAGGAAGTTTCGTCTCACCTCGTGTATTTAATCAAAGTCTTGTTCATTTTTATAGTTTCACAGAAGAAATGAAAAAGTTTGGGAAAGTGCCATCATCAAAAGTAGTATCCTTTACTATTATGAATTGCGACAAGAAAGTAGCGAAAATTATGAAGCTTGAGTTTGAAGAAGAAGTCTATCAAATTACAAGACTAAGGTTAGCTGATAAAGAACCAATGTTGTTTGAAACGTCGTATATTCCAGTAAAGTTTTTTCCGTATTTAACGAAGACAGAGCTAGAAGAGACACCAATGTACGAAATTTTTCGTGCAAAATATCAAGTTCATATTACGCGAGCAGTAGAAAATTTTAGAGCAATTGCAGCAAATGAAGATCATGCAAAATGGCTGCAAATTCAAGTGAATGATCCATCTCTATTATTAGAGCGAATCGCATATGCAAAAGAAAATATAATGGAATACACAGAGACGATTGCTAGAGGGGATAAATTTACTTACACAGTTGAATTACAATAAGT
>NZ_BOQD01000041.1 GCF_018332515.1 Bacillus hominis
ATGGAAACGTAACTATCGAGTTAGCTTACAGTAACATTACAATTATGTAATTGAGTGAAAGTACGTAAAAATAAGTTAATTTTTGTGGGAAGAAATAATAAGAATATAGTAGGAATACAATATTCTATCTAGAATGTCATATTATATTGTATGTATTTTGGAAATAACATGTAAGGACATCTTTGTTTTGTTATAATAAACACATAGGTTGTAAAAATGAATATTCTTACTGTAAAGGAAGATTTTTGAGTTTTCCAAGTAGCGAATTTGAAATATGAGGTATATCATAGGAGGAATTTGGATGTCTGTATTTAAGCGATTAAGAGATTTAACAATGTCGAATGTGTATTCATTAATTGAAAAAGCTGAAGATCCAGTTAAGATGACGGATCAATATTTACGCGATATGCAAGCGGATGTACAAGAAGCTGAGAAAAGTGTTGCGGCTCAAATCGCGCTTGAGAAGAAGTTTAAATTATTATTTGAAGAGCAAGAAGCACTTGTGAAAAAACGTGAAGAGCAAGCTCATATGGCTGTTCAAGCTAGCAACTTAGATCTTGCGCGCCGTGCTTTAGAAGAAAAACAAAATGCAGAGCAAAAGATGAATGAATATAAAGCAAGCTATGAGCAAAATAAAGCTGCTGCTGATAATCTTCGTGCGAAGCTAGAAGAAATGCGTAAGCAATTAACAGAGCTGAAAAATAAACGTGAAACACTTGTAGCACGTGTAAATGCAGCGAAAGCACAAAAGA
The DNA here is from genome assembly GCF_018332515.1 of Bacillus hominis. Taxonomy (GTDB): domain Bacteria; phylum Bacillota; class Bacilli; order Bacillales; family Bacillaceae_G; genus Bacillus_A; species Bacillus_A hominis. The sequence goes on from NZ_BOQD01000041.1 coordinate 753, forward strand.
ATATTAATCAGGCGATGTCTGGATTTGACTCAAATACTGCAAAAGCTGGTTTAAGCCGTATGGAAGAGAAAGCTCTTCAATTAGAGGCTGAAGCAGAAGCAAGCGGTGAAATTTACAAGAAAGAAAAGTCATTAGACGATGAATTCGCAAGCTTAAACAAAAATTCTGCTGTTGACGATGAATTAGCTCGTATTATGAAGCAGTACGAGAAATAATATAGAATAGACAAAGAAGCCGACATGTCTGAAGAGAATTCATGTCGGTTTTCTATTACCTTTTAGAGGAGGTTTTGCAATGACATGGACGAATGTTTTAGCCATGCTTGTATGGACTGGAGCGAGTGCGGTACTTTTATTTGCAATTATGTGGGTTGATTCGATTTTTACAAAATACAATGATTTAAAAGAAATAAAAAATGGGAACACAGCTGTGACAACACGTTTTGTTATGAAGCTATTCGCTCAAGGATACATCTTGTCACAATCAATAACGAAAGCGAATGATTTATGGCAAGCACTTCTTGCCTCAGCAGTTTCTTTCGTTATTTTATTAGTTGTAGAAATGTTTATTGAATTTGTTTTAAGAAAAATGGCAGGTCTTGATTTAGAAGAAGGAACGAAAGAAGGCAGCGTAGCACATGCGATGTTAGCTGGTTCATTACATATCGTTGGTGCATTTATTTTAGGTGCTTGTTTATAAAGAGAGAAGGAGGGGTAGATTGTGAGCTTATTTAAACGTATTAAAAATATAATGAAAAGTCCAGAGCCGCCGAAGCCAGAAAAGAGTCTTTTAACGTTGGCTCCTGGCGATATGATTGAAGTTTCGTTAGTAATGTACGAATTAACTGGGAAAACGAGTATGCATTCTCGTAAGGAGATTGTTTTAACGCTGCAGGATGGAAAAGACATTCGCTATTTAAAAATTGAAGATCGTGAAAATACGTATTACAAATTGTATACACCGATTGATGGTCGTTTAGATTCAATCGATGAAATTCCGACGACGATTGAAATGGATGATATAGAGTATCATATGGAAGAACAATATAATGGACGTGTTGTTGTTATGGGGAAAACACCATTCGCTGCTTCAGAAGAACAGTACGTATGGGAATTCCAGTCTGACAACCGCAAATTATTACGTGTTGAATGGCAAAATGGTCGCACAATGATGTATGAGGGAGAAGCAATTATTCCTGCTGATGTACAAATCATAAGAGCAACATAAGGGGGCGTAATCATGTCAAACCGATTGTTTACCATGATTAAATCGTTCGTAATCCCTATACTTGCTATCGTTACATTACTTGTTATTGCCGGTTATGCTTTATCGGGCTGTCAAAGTGGTCAGGCGAAGTCAATTCAGGACCGTTATCCGCTAGAGTCTGTCGCAAAGGATGGTAAACAAGAATCTTACGTGTATAGGGCCGCCAATCGGTCAGTTCCTGAAGTCGCAAAGGAACTTATTAACGATAGGAAACCGAAGCAAGCATCAAAAGAAGACGAAAATCAAATGTTCCTCGTTTATTCTGATAAAATGTATAATTTGCAAAAGGATAAAGAGAAACCATCTGATACGTTAATTGAAATAAGTAATGAAGAATTTGTCCGTCAAAATTACCAACCATCCTTCTTACAAGGATATATTATGGGGAGTATACTAAACGATATATTCGGTTCAAAGAAATCATCATACGGTGATTATCGCGGATATAACGACAGACAAAATCATAAGCCGGTTGTCCCGGAAAGACCACCTACGAAAGAAGAAAAGAAAACCCCGCCTCCAATTACGAAGGAAGGGAAAGGATCTATTATTAAGCGAGGCGATAATGTAGATCCGAAATCATCTGTAGGTGATAAGGGAAGTATTACGGAAAAAGGAAGTAACAAGACGCCCCCACCTTCTACTGGAAGCAAAGGGAAAATTACGAAAAATCCGGGTGGCTCGAGTGGATCTGATGTGAAGCCGAAATCATCTATTAAAACTCCGCCAAAGAATACATCTCCCCCGAAAACAAGGGTTGGTGGTTCAGGGAAAATTACGAAGAGAAGATAATAGAGAGACCGAGAAGTGTAACGTGCTTTTCGGTCTTTTTTTTGTGGAAATAATTCCCTTGCAGTTGGTACAATTAAGCATAAGGAGGGGATATTATGACTATGTATAAAAGGTTTAGTGTAATGATGTTCCTCGTATTATTCTTGAGTTTGTTTATTAGTACGACGATGAAATTTAGCTTTATTGGGGGTGTTTTATGGATAATATGTGCTTGTGCTCTGTTTTTATATTTTCCATTCAAGTTTCAACATAAGGTTAACGTCTTGTATAAGTATGTGGAATGGATTAAGCGCGGAGGGAGGTGGAGCGATTAATAGAAGTATAAAGAAAAGAGAGCAAGTATAAGAAAATAAGGGAGAGTTGGGGAGAGATAGTAATGGGAAGATCCGGAACACAACCAAAAGATTTAAGGAAAATTGATTATGATGAGGATTATGTATTTTATTCAGGTCCAATGTATACATCACTCTATACAAGCTTGCAATATAGTGATCGTCTAAGAGTATTGATTTCTTTTTTATTTGCAGGGGCAATCCATTCTTTATTAGAGATAATTTTACCAGCATATATTACTGCATCTTATAACACGAATACGGAATGGCTTATGTTATTTCCAGTTTGGGCTATAGTGTTTATCGTTATAACAAAATTAGGAATGTGGAAATGGCATCAATATGTAGTACATCCTTTACTATGTGCATTGCTTGGTTATAGCTATGCTTCTATTTTAAAACAAATTCTTTCTATAAATATGGACTTATATGTATTTACGGCAATCATTGCTGTGGGCTTTTTATTGTTTTCATTTACAACATGTAAAGTATATTCACTTCCTATGTATCTGTTTAATGCTTGTACAAGTTTAGCTTGTAGTTTTTATCTTGTCTTTTTAATTATGTCTATTTTGGTGGTACTTGGAACGGTCCCGGCAGAAACGTCATATAGTGGTCTTTATGTGTTTTTAGCATTTTTGTTCCACTTTATCGTAGGATTTCGCCACCGCTTTAAGATAGTTGAAGGTTTACTTGCTTTTGTTGTTAGTTTTTGTAGCACATATTTTATTTACATTTTATTGGGGCGTGAATTTACAGTCGCAGCTCTTATGCATACATTGACAGGTGGTTTTATTTTTACTGCATGTTTTGGAATACTAGTATCTTTCGCAGCGCGTAATTGTTTTCAGCCAAAAGCGAAATTATTTTATCCCGGTCCAATCCAAAGAGAGTACACTGATTATGATCACGGATACGATCACGGACATAGTGAAGGTGATAGTAGCGGGTATGATAGAGGATACGAGGAAGGACGAAGAGCAGCAGAAAGAGATTATGATTATTAAGTAAGACATCTAATAAAAAGAAGCTCCTACTAGTTTTTACTAGCAGGAGCTTCTTTTATTGTTTATTAATGAATATCACGTTTCTTGAAATTACCGCCTTTTACTTCTGCTACGTCATAAACTGTAATAAAGGCATTGGGATCAATTTCATTAATAAGGTCTTTCATTTTACTTTCTTCTAAACGGTTAATTACACAAGAAATTTCTTTGAATTGCTCTCTTGAATAACCACCATAAACTTCATTGTATGTTGCACTTCGGCCTAAACGATCGCGAATGGTTTCTACCATTAATTCAGGCTCTTTTGTGATGATTTTAAATGTTTTCGAACCACTTAAACCAACCTCGACAATATGAATCACTTTCGAAGCAATAAAGTAAGCAATTGCCGAAAGGATAGCGCCTTGAAGACCGAATACTGTTGATACGAAAATAAATACGAACATGTTTAAGAATAAAATAAGGTCACTCGTTCCGAAAGGTAATTTACGAGAAAGTAATACAGCTAGCATATCGATTCCATCTAATGCTCCGCCGTTACGTAATGCGAGTCCCATACCGAAACCGATAATAATACCACCAACAACTGTAATTAATAATGTATCGCCTTCAATAATAGTTGGTATTCCGTGCATGACAACGGTACCTATTGCTAATGAAGCAATCCCGATAATGGAATAAATTGCAAAGCTTTTACCGATTTGCTTATATCCTAACCAAACGAAAGGAATGTTAATAACTGCGATTAGAGCCCCTAATGGCAATCCAAATAATCTTGAACTAACGATACTTAAACCAGTCACACCACCGTCGGATACGTTATTTGGAATTAATACCGCTTCTAATCCGTATGCTGTGATAAATGCCCCAATAATAATCATCAAAGCTTTTGAAGCAAATTTGAGCTTATTGGGCTTGTTTTTGATAATTTTCTCCATGTAATTTCCTCGTTTCAAACTAGTTTCTTGTTTGTTACATCATTCACACTTAAATTTTATTTTAACATTATATTTTAAAAAATTCTCCTTTAATGGATGTATGCAGGAAATATTATCACCATATCATGATTTTAAATACATTCGTATATGATTGATGCGTATAAAAAATAGGAATGTTTTCAATTGAAAAATAATAGGATGATATGTATGTTTTGGCTACTGATCTTAAGGGGGAGGTTCTTTGAGATATTGTACGAAATGTGGGAATGAAACGAATGAGGATAACAAGTTTTGCGGACAGTGTGGGGAGAGTCTTAGCTATAAAACGGTAGAGGGAAGTTTTGTAAATAGTAATTCTAATAGTAGTATAGAAGTTTTTTCTTTAGTTGGTTTCATTACTGGATTGATATCATGGTTTATTAACTTATGGGGACTTATTGGCACTATAGCTATTGTATTTTCTATATTAGGTTTAAATAAAAAAGTGACAGGTACGAGTAAAACATTTGCTATTATTGGAATGGTTTCTGGAATTATTAATGTTTTGTACGCTGTTATATTACTTATTTAAATTTGATGAACTGAAAGGTGTAAAAAAGTCCCCTTTTCATAGAAGGGGACCTTAATAGTTGTTATGTAAATAAAATACTGATTATTGCTAGGAATAAAGAGAACCCTAAAATAGTTCCACAAACTTTCATATGTCGTTTACGCCCCATAACGACGATTGCAACATATTCGCGAATCATTGCGTTAGGCCAGTAATAAAATGCTGTTTTTGAGCCGATACCTTGGCTATTTAGACCGGCTTGTCTTGCATATATACCAGCGCGGAAAAGGTGGAAATTGTTCGTTGTAAAAATACTTCTATACTTACCTTCTGGTTTTAAAGAATCCATAATTTCTTTAGAAAACAACATATTTTGATATGTGTTTACAGAGCGATTTTCCCCTACGGTATGTTCAAGAGGAATTCCTTTTTCAATCGCATAATTTTGCATTGCTTCTGCTTCTGGAAGATTTTCATCTGGACCTTGTCCGCCAGAGAAAATGATTGTTGGCGGTGTAGTAACAGCCGCTTGTTTCCAGTAAAAGTCGATTGCTTTATTAATACGACTTGCGAGAAGAGGAGGTACTTTATCGTTAATTAAACCGCTGCCAAGAACGATGATGAAATCTTGATTACGTCTCGGTCTATTGAATTGGTATAGAAAATATGCTGTTAAGAAATTAGATACGTGTATAAAGAAATATACGGTCATAAGAGAAATTCCAGCAAAAATAGGTCGGAAGTGTGGTGAAAATAAGCTCGCTGGATTTAGGATAAGGAGCATTATAAAGAATAAAATCCCTAAAGCTGCAATTAAAGTTAAAGAGTTTGTAAAGCGTCTTCCTTCACGCCTCATCAAGATTCTTGCATTAAGAAATAGTCCAAACATTAAAGCAACGATGCCAAAAGGTATCATTATAAGCAGCGCTAGCATAGGTAGAATTACGATGAAATGTAAAGCGTTGCTACCAGATGCAAACGAGGCGATTGCACAAAATAATAGAAATGAACAGAAAAAGGCATTAAATAAAAAACCGTTTATTATTTTCCGTGGGTCTTTTAAGTAAGAGATAAGAAAAATAATAAACAATATAAGAGGAATAATTCCGAAATACATAAATATAGTACACCTCAATTTGTATAATAATTTGACATACATTCTATATTACATGATTTTATAATTGGAAATGAAAGAAAAAGGATTTTGAATTTTCTTAACAAAATATATGGATGCATATGATAAAATGTATTTAAGGCGATATATTAAAAGTAAAATGGTTGAAGGGGCACTCTGCGGGAGTGTCTTTTCTTTTGGGGATGTAATTGTGCATATTGTATTTATTTTCAAAGGAAGAGGATTACAATATAAGTTGTAGACAGGCTTTATAAAGCAGAATTTTGTACAAACATTTCCCTCTACTTTTTGTATCTAACAATCGTATAACAATAAAGTGAAACTTTAATCAGTCGGGGGTCATCCCCCGCTGATTATTAGCCTTCACCAATCGGGCATTTACAGGCAGCCCGACCCCCACCTAACTTTTTTTCTTTCGCTGAATTTTGAGGTGGGGGTCTTACTGCCCGTTAACGCGGGATAAATAATTCTGTTTTATAGTGTCTGTTTATGAAAAGTATGAAAGGTATCTTCTTTGAAGGCGCCTTTTTGTTATTTAGTGTAGATAGTTATCACTGTTGATATAGTGGGAAGTATCTATACTAAACATTAGCAATCTTCCGTATAAAGATTATCAATTTACTATATATTCCAGTGGTGTTAAGTTAAATATGAAAGGCTTTCTTTTTCAAAATATTACCCCTAATAAATTTTTGAAAAAGTCAACTGTCTCCAAACTTGTCATTCGTGCTTAGCAAAAAAGAATCCTGCTGGATTCTTTTTTTGTTCGACATAATATGACAAATTATATTTTTATACTTTGTTATATTGTTAAATAGTTATTATGGAAAAGAGAAGGGGACTTAAGTATGGGATTTAAAAAATTACTTTTAACAGGTGCAATTGTTGCAACTACAGCATTTACTTCAATTGGGATGGCGCAGGCAAGTATAGAGTTTAAAGATGTTCCAAACAATCATTGGTCTTATAAGGCAATTATGGACTTAGCAAATAAAAACATTGTTGCTGGATATGGAAATGGGATTTTTGGATTTGGTGATGATGTAACTCGTGAGCAAGTTGCAGCCCTTATGTTCCGTCAATTAAAGCCAGCAGTAAAAGAACAGTATAATAATCCGTATAAAGATGTTACTGATCGTTCTACTCAGTTTAAAAAAGAGATTCTTGCTTTAACAGAGATGGGTGTATTTGCTGGAGATGGCACAGGGAACTTTAGACCGAAAGATTCGTTAACTCGCGATGAAATGGCACAAATTTTAACAAAAGGGTTCCAATTGCAAATAAGAGGGGATCATAATTTCCCGGATGTAGATAGAAATGGATGGGCGAATCCTGCGATTACTGCAGTTAAATCAAATTATATTACAGCTGGAACTGGTGATGGTAAATTCGCACCTAGAATGCATGTAAGTCGTGAGCAATACGTTCAGTTCTTATATAACGCGACATTACCGCTTGAAGAAAGACCAGGAGCAGGACAAGAGCAACCAAAGCCAGAAGCAAAACGCTTTGCTAACTGTAAAGAAGCAAATGATGCTGGGGTTTACGATATTACAAGAGATAGTCCGTATTACGGTAAGCATTTAGATCGTGATGGTGATGGAATTGCTTGTGAGAGAAATAAGAGCGGTAAATAAGAAAAAGCACT
>NZ_BOQD01000042.1 GCF_018332515.1 Bacillus hominis
TAATCAGTGGGGGTTTTGTCCATCCTCCACTGATTATTAGCCTTCACCAATCGGGCATTAACGGGCAGTTATCTCCCACCTAACTTCCTTGCATTCGCTGAATTTTGAGGTGGGAGTCTTACTGCCCGCAAATAGCGGGATAAAGTCAGAAGGTAATTTGTTTTGTAGTACAGGGGGGAGAATTTTGATTAAACCATTAATTGAATTTTGTGTAGGTAACCTTGCAAGTGGTTCACAAGCAGCTTTAGAGAAATTAGAAAAAGATCCTAATTTAGACGTAATGGAATATGGTTGTTTAGGGTATTGTGGTATTTGTTTTGAAGGACCATTTGCACTTGTAAATGGTGAAGTTGTACAAGGTGCGACAGTAGAAGAACTTGTAAATAATGTATATGATTATTTGGATGAAAATCCAATGTTTTAAGGTGTTGCGAATGAGCAGCGCCTTTTTCGTTTTATTTTAGATAAAACGTTATTTCGGAGGGGAGGTTAAGACTATAGATAAATAAAAAAAGGCCCTTTTTAGAAGGGCTTTTTTCTTACACGATTTGTGTAAGAATGGCTCATCGCCAAACGTTGTCAAATATGAGAAACGGGGGACATTCATATTGTGTTCTAAAAGCATGCATTCTATACTTGAAATAACAAATTATTTTTGGAGTGAATAAAAATGAGCCAATTTTCTTTTACAAAAATGCATGGTCTTGGCAATAGTTATATATATGTAAATATGTTTGAAGAACAAATTAGAGAAGAAGATTTAGCTATTGTAGCTGAAAAGGTTTCAAACATTAATACTGGTATTGGGGCAGATGGAATGATTTTAATTTGTCCTTCTGACGTAGCACCAGTGAAAATGCGTATGTTTAATAACGATGGTTCAGAAGGAAAGAGCTGTGGAAATGGTTTACGCTGCGTAGCGAAATATGCGTATGAGCATAAACTAGTAGAAGATACAGTTTTCACAATTGAAACGTTAGCTGGTATTGTTACGGCAGAAGTAACGGTAGAAGATGACAAAGTTACATTAGCGAAAATCGATTTGGGAGCACCTCGTTTAACACGCGAAGAGATACCGATGCTTGGTGAAGGAGAAACACCATTTATTCGTGAAAACTTCTTATACAATAATCACCGTTATGCATTTACAGCTGTTTCAATGGGGAACCCGCATGCGGTTATTTTTGTTAATGATGTAGAGCAAGCACCTCTTACAACACTTGGCCCAGTCCTTGAGACACATGAAATGTTCCCAGAACGAGTAAATGTTGAATTCATCGAGATTTTAAATGAGGAAGAGATGAACTTCCGTGTTTGGGAACGTGGATCTGGTGTAACGCAAGCCTGCGGAACAGGAGCATGTGCTGCAGTTGTAGCTGCCATTTTAAACGGAAAGATGGAACGTGGTAAAGAAATTACAGTTCATTTAGCTGGTGGCGATTTAATGATTGCATGGACAGAAGAAGGAAACGTGTTAATGAAAGGACCAGCAGAAGTAATTTGCCGCGGAGTGTATGAGTACAAGATAGAAGCGTAAAGATGTATAATAGAATGAGAACAGAAAGGATGGTGTATTTCATGATTGAAGTTACAGAACAAGCAGCTTTTCAAATTAAAGATATGTTAAAAGATGCTGAAGATGGAGAGAAGTACGTGCGCCTTGCTGTACACGGCGGCGGATGTAGCGGTCTTTCTTACGGCTTAGGATTTGAAGTAGAACCAAAAGAAGACGACACAGTTCTTGAGTTTTTCGGTGTTGAATTTGTTATCGATAAAGAAAGTGCTCCAATTGTTAAAGGAGTAAAAGTTGATTATAAACAATCAATGCTTGGCGGCGGATTCACAATCGATAATCCAAACGCAATTGCATCATGCGGATGTGGCTCATCTTTCCGTACAGCATCGAATGCTGGTAAGCCGGAAGAGTGCTAAGTTTTTTCATTCCGTTATTCTAAGCGGAAATTGAATGGGTAGGTTGCATATAAAGACCTTCTTAGCGATGAAATCAAATCGTTAGGAAGGTCTTTTCTTTTGCCGTTAAAAAAGAAAAAGAGCATGACAAAGATAGCGAATATATGCAAGAAGAAGGATGAAGAGGATGTATGAAGGTGAAGGCCATATCAAATTGTATAGAACTGACTAGTTCCATATTAATTAAAATAAGCTGATTACTAGAAATTAAAAACTACCGGAGGAATTACAATGAAGTCATTTAAGAAAGTACTGTTATTAGGGATGACGTTGGTTACAGCATCAATATTTGGAGCTTGTTCTAACGATACAGACGTATTAACAAAAGCGGGAGCAAAGCAACAAGTGAAATCGGAAGCGGAAGTACTAAAAGAACAGAAGGAAACGCCTATGACTACGAGCAAACGTGACAGCATTAGATATGAGGATGCTACATCATCACAGAAGCGTTATATTTCTAGCACCGAAGCTAAAGAGATTAAGGAAGGCATGACATATACGGACATTCTTAACGCAATTGACTACGGTGGTGATACTCTAAAATATTATAATAACAATGAAAAACGCGCATTTTATACTGAAAAAGATACGAATGGTACATATGAAATTATGGTGGAATTGAATACGTATGGCTATGTTGTGAATATTGAGCGTACTGAGGTAGATGGCACCGTTACAGATAATGAGCTATCTACTCAAAGTAGTGAAGAGTCGACGAAGGAATCTGCAAAGGGATATGAAGAAAAGAACGATCGTGTGCCGTGGTATAAAGATGTAAATTATGATTCAGCAGAAGTATCTTATAATGACTATTTGAAAATCAAAAAAGGTATGCCTGCGAATGATGTAAAGGCTACGATTGGACAGCCTCGTATGATTGAAAAATATAAATCGTATTCAGTATACGGATATACAGGTTATGGGGGCGAAGGGGCATTACGTGTAATCTTCGAACCGAATGGAACTGTTACGAAGGTAGTTGAAGATGGGTTACCACGATAATAAATTAATTACGGGAACAATTGTAGTAAAGTTGTCGGTGATTTTATAAAGTCTTGGAGAGAGAACCGTGAGTAATCGGAGAGGGCAATGATGAACGAAGATAAGATAACGATAATTATGCTAGCAGTATTAACGATAGCGTTAGTATTTGTTGGAGTTTCATCCAGATTCAATAGCCACATTGTGGATGCTATTGCCGTACTATTCTTATTGGTATCTACCGCAGTAGGCGCAGCGGTTGTAACAGAACGTAGATTGCGCAAAAAGAATGGGAAGTAGCAGTTTTTTTGTACGAGGAGGAGGGGACGCTGGATCGACGATATTTTTGAATTCGTAGGAAGATATGTGATTAAACCTATAATTAGATTTGTAAGTTATCGTGTAATAGATATCATAATAGAGTGCGTAATAGAGGGTGTAATAAGAGGTATAAGAAAATTACGTGATAAGATTCGTGACAAGTGGAAGACGTTATTGGCGTTAATAGATTGTCATGACTAGGCTAGATGAGTGCCAATAACATTTTCAATGAAAAAAACACTGATTAAACTTTTAATTTATTATCTTACAAAAGTGTAATGTTCATGTCATGTTTTTGAATTTCTTCTTTAAGCCCTGAGCTTTAAGATAAGAATATAAGAAAAAACATATGAGGTGAAGGAAATGAAAAGATACATTGCACTGTTTAGTATTTTAGTTGTATTTGCAAGTTTATTAGTTGGCTGTGATTTAAACCGTATGGGTAAAGATGAGTATTACGTTCAAATTACGACTGACGGAATTGAGAAGAATGAAAAAGCTGATAACGGTCAGCCACACAAATCATTCGAGTATAAGTTACCTGCATTTGATAAAGAAGGTAAAGAAAAAGAATTAGAATTTACAGCTGTGAAAAATCTTCGCAAAGAAGCATTCTTACGTGTATTCCACTCAGATAAAAAAGGTGTAACGGCTTGGGAAGAAGTGAAAAAAGATGAGCTTCCTGCGAAAGTGAAAGAAAAATTAGGTGTGAAATAAGACAGATAGAAAAAGGAATTGACGAACAGGGTCAATTCCTTTTTTTATTCTTAAAATCCTCTTCTGAAATGACTTTAAATCCATGTCTTTTAAATAAAGCAGTTGTCACCCCATAACCAGTTTGCTTATTACCGTTAAATTCTCCAGTGTAAATCGTAGAACTACCACAGGATGGACTGCGTTCTTTTAAAATAATATATTCTGGGTTTAAATCTTTTATTTGTTCTAATGCTTTATAAGCACCACGCACGAAAGCCTCCGTGACATCTTCACCATCTTTTGTCATCACTTGCGCTTTTCCGTCTAAAACGTCATCGCCATTCCCACCAATAATTTCAGCTGAGGGACGAGGTGTTGGTAATCCTCCTAATACTTCAGGACAAATGAGGACTGTATCTTCTTGTTGCAGTAGCTCCTCTATTTTTGAAACGAGATTGTCATTTCCATCATACCGACAAGCAATACCACCTAAACAAGCACTTATTACAATCATATTGTCACCTCCAAAAAAATTTAAAATATCACGCCAATTTCTCTTCCTACTTCTTACCTATAAATGAGGTGATAAAAAATGGGAAGCTTATATAATTTAATGAAACCATATAGTGAATTTCGAAGTAAAGAAGAGTTTAATACATACCAAAAACAAGTTTTGAAGTGCTATCGATTTCAACTGAATAAAACTGATTCTATCATTATTCATTTTTTAGGAAAGTATGCGGTGAATGAGAAACAAAAAACAGTGGGAGTTGCTTGTCCGTTAATGGAGACAATTGCTACAAATGTTGGAAAGAGTATTCGTACAGTACGCCGCTCGATTGCAAAGTTAGAGGAACTAGGAATTATAAAGCGTGTTGCGACAAAAGAAAGACATAAGCGTGGGGGATATAGTGCAAACTTATATGTATTTCTTAAATCTGCAATTGACCGCATGGATGACCGTATGAAAATGTCCGCATGTGAAAGTGATGATTGTGCAGATGGCTGTAGTGGAAACGAGCAAAAAAATGAGCGGGAAACAATTCTTTCTAAAAACATTCCACAAATAAAAGAGAAAAGAAAAGTAACGTACGAGCTTGATGAAACGTATTGTCGTCACGATATACCGAAGCCTTTTATATATGCACTGGTGCCGATGACGAGTAATCCGAAAAAGATTAATATATTTTGGAGTAAGGTGGAACTTGCTTATAAAAAGAGCGGATTACTAGAGCAAGGTGTTTTATTAGAGCAAATATTAGCTGACGAAGAAGTGTATGGAAATTTAATTTGGCGCGTAAAAAGTGTTGTGAGAGCGTATAAATATGGGAAAATTCGTAAAGACGTTAGGGCACTTTTGTATAGTACAGTCCGAGATTTATTTTTAGAGGTTGGATTAGAATGGGGAGCAGCTTTGAGAAGGAGTAAGGGGATACCGTTATTTGATCCGTTTAAAAAGGAGCCATGCGTATAATACATGACCCCAAGTAGTTAATCAAACTTTCTTACAACTGGAACACGAATCGCTACAAATAGTACGAAGACGATAACGGCGATTGCACCGCTTTTCATAATCGTTACAATGGGAATGCCTGCCCAAAGTGCAATCGATGTAAATGCATAAGAGAGCGGAATGAATCCCATCGATGAAAGCATGAGTAAACTCATAACGCGTCCCATCATTTCTTCTTTTACTGTTGATTGAATCATTGCCATAAGTGGAACGATCGCCATCGCGATTGTAATACCGTAAAACATTCCAGCTAATATTGCTTGCCAAAGTACAGTGCTAAAGTTGATGGATAGGAAAAATACACCAGAAAGTAGCATCATGATAATACAAAATAGACCACGTCTGCGGTTAATGTTTTTTAATCCGACAATGACAGCTCCTATCGCCATTCCGCCGCCAACAGCCGCTTCTAAGTAACTAAACTGCAGTGAGTCACCGTGCAGAACGTTTTTGACGAAGAGCGGGAAGCCAACTTGCATCGGACCGATTAAAAATAAATTTAGAAAGGCGCTACATAAAAGGAAAGTTGAAAGAAACGGTGATTCTTTTACATATGAAATTCCCTCTTTAATAGAAGTAAACATGCCTTTATCTGTTTCATTTTTTTCGGGTACTGTAAATTGTATTTTTTGAACGAGTATCGCAGCGATAATGAGTAGCAGGATTGTAATTGAAAAAATTGTTTCATAGTTCGTAAATTTAATGAGAATACCGCCAAGTACAGGTCCTAAAATGACAGATGCTTGGTTTGTCATTTGAGTAAGTGAATTTGCTTGTGTTAAACGGCTTTTTTCTACAAGTTCAGGCAGAATAGATCCATCTGCTGACCAGAAGAAAGCGTCAGCAAGTCCGAAGAACAAAGCGAACAAAGCAAATGTATATAGTGTTACATCACCGACGATGAACCAAGTGAGAATTGTTGCGACAAGAATAGCGCGAATAATATTTGAGTAAAACATAATGTTTTTTTTCGGGAATTTATCAGCTAATGCTCCGCCAATAATCATAAAAATGAGCCTTGGAACACTAAGAGCCACGAAAACAATACCGAGTGAAGCCTCAAGGTTTAATGTTTTTGCTATGTACCATGTTTGTGAAAAAGTAAAAAAGGCTAAAGCAAAACTTGAAAAGAGAGTAGCTGCCCAAAGAAAAAGGAAGTTTGTATTTTTTAATAACGGTTTTCCGCTTCCTTCTAAAGCGGATTTATTTTGTTGTAGTTCCTCCATATTGCTTCCTTTCTATGTACCAAATTTAAACTAAAAAACCTATTAACAATCGTTTTATCCCGCTATTTGCGGGCAGTAAAACTCCCACCTCAAAGTTCGGCTGGGGCAAAGAAGTTAGGTGGGAGACCAACTGCCCGTAAACGCCCGATTGGTGAGGGCTGATACTCAGTGGGGATGAACAAAACCCCCACTGAGTATAGTTTCACTTTATACAGTTTCTAATAGTTCTATACTGCACTTTCTCATTGTAGACAATAATAATGAATTTGCACAGTGGCTATTTCACGACAAAAAAAGAAGATACCAAGGGCATCTTCTTTTTAATGTTTTAGGCTAATGCAATATAAATATCCAATTGTACGTTATTTGGATCTAATGCATTTTCGTCATAAAGCTCAAAATCTGTTGTAAAAGCACGCTTGTTTTCTTTTGACCATTGCCAAATATATTCCCAAGCCTCGCACACGACTTCAGACACAGGGCCTTTTCTCGTTGTAAATACCGCATATGTCGCGGCAGGTATTGTTAAAGTTGTCATATTTTCAGGAACGTCTTCTAATGAAGAAACAGGCATGCCAATAGTAAATTGATATGTACCGGTTTCATCCGATTCGTAGTTTGAATAGAAGGCGAATGTTGCTTTTGTTTGTTGATTTGGAATTTGATGCATGATTTGTTCCTGGAAGTAGCGATTCCAAAGCTTTGGAATTTTTCCTTCAGTAGATGCCTCTTTTTCGTTTGTCGTCGTAATAGAGACGCCGATTGCTTGGAAAGCTTCTTTTGTTACTATAATTGGTTCTTTCATTAATAAAACCTCCCTTTATTGGACAAAACATACGTTCTTTTTTTTATTGTAACATATTTTGGAAGGGAGTAGTGTTTTTTATTAAGTTGAAATGTATTTTATTTATGAAAAGGAGGAATTTCGATTAGGAATCTCTAAATGAAAAGAACTCCTTTCATGTAAAAGGAGTTCTTTTCATTTCTATATTAAAACATACTTGAGCTATGCATTGGTTGAAGTTTTGCGTTTGGATCGAAGTAAGCTTTTGCATTATTTACTGCTGTCGGTGCTTCACCAAAGCCGCAAGCAATGAGTTTTACTTTTCCTTCATATGTACAAATGTCACCGGCAGCATAAATGCCAGGAATATTTGTTTCCATTTTTGAATTCACGAGGATGCTGTTTTTCTGTATATCTAAGCCCCAGTTTTTAATTGGACCAAGAGAAGAAACGAAGCCGTAGTTTACGATTACGTCATCAACATCGATGATAACTTTTTCTTCTGTTTTTACGTGCTGAAGAACAACTTGTTCAATAGTGTCATCACCGATGAGTTCAACTGGAACGTAAGGTGTGCTTACTTCTGCACGGGAGTTCATTAAGCTTTCTACGCTATGTTCATGCGCACGGAATTTATCACGGCGATGAACGATTGTAACTTTGTCAGCAATCGGTTCTAACATCATTGTCCAGTCTACCGCTGAGTCGCCGCCACCAAATACTATGACGCGCTTGCCGGCAAATTTATTCATATCATCAACGAAATAATGTAAGTTTTTCTTTTCGTATTTTGCTGTACCTTCTAATTCTAAGCGGCGTGGTTGGAAAGCACCATTGCCAGCAGTGATGATGACTGATTTAGAATAGTGGGTTTGTTTATTCGTAACAAGTTTAAATATACCGTCAGCTTGTTTTTCAAGCGTATCAACAGCTTCTTCTAAGCAAACGGTTGGATCAAATTTCTTCATTTGCTCTTTTAAGTTATCAACTAACTCTTGTGCGCGCACTTTTGGGAATCCAGCTACATCATAAATGTATTTTTCAGGGTAGAGTGCGGATAATTGTCCTCCAAGTTGAGGTAAGCTTTCAATGATTTTTACACTTGCTTGTCTCATACCGCCATAAAATGCTGTGAACAGTCCTGTTGGACCACCACCAATAATCGTTATGTCGTAAACTTTTTGATTTTCTGCCACTTTCATTCCCCCTATAGATGGAATTTTAATATTGATTTCATATATTGTTCATATGTACACGAAAATCCTGCAAATGATGACACTTTCAAATAAATGATAGCATATTTGAGTTCATAATACTTCTGAAACCGACTGAATTGTGTGTAAGTTTTTGCATAGATGCTTTTTAAATTATATAAAATATAGAGAAAGGAAAATACATGAAAAAAAGGCTGAAAAACCCTTGAAAACGCTATTTTATTTTAAAATATCGATAATTCTCTAGGTGCTTGAATTATGGAATAAAACCGACTAATATAGGGAAGTATTATGTTAAATTTCTATGACAAATTCCGTACGATTTTTTGACTGCGTTTTGTTATGATATAGAATGTGATAAATTCCACATTCTTGACAAATAGATTTTTTAGTACTTGGTATTATTTTTCATTACTATTATATAAAGAAAAGGGTTGTGATTCGGTGAAGACTCCAAAAATCGTAGTTTTAGGTGCAGGTTATGGCGGGATGATTACGACTGTTCGTCTGCAAAAAACATTATCTGTAAGTGAAGCTGAAATTACGTTAGTAAACAACAACAGCTATCACTACCAAGCAACTTGGTTACATGAGAGTGCAGCAGGTACATTACAAGATGATAAAATCTGTCTAGATATTCAAGACGTTATCGATACAAATAAAGTGAACTTTGTACAAGATACAGTAGTAGAGATTAAAGCTGCTGAAAAACGTATTATCTTAAAAAATGGTGAATTAGAGTATGATTACTTAGTAATCGGTCTTGGTTTCGAATCAGAAACGTTCGGAATTAAAGGATTAAAAGAGCATGCATTCTCAATCACTAACATTAATGCAACTCGTCAAATTCGTGAGCATATGGAAGAAAAATTCGCTCAATATGCGACTGAAAAACGTGATGAGTTAGTAACAATCGTTGTTGGTGGCGCTGGATTTACTGGTATCGAGTACGTAGGTGAGCTTGCAAACCGTGTTCCTGAACTTTGCAAAGAGTACAATGTTCCACGTGAAAAAGCACGTATTATCTGTGTAGAAGCTGCTCCAACAGCACTTCCAGGTTTCGATCCAGCATTAGTAGAGTACGCTGTAAAACAGCTTGAGAAAAAAGGTGTAGAATTCCGCATCGGTACAGCAATTAAGGAAGCAACTGAAGAAGGTATTATCGTTGCAAACGGTGATGATGCTGAACTTCTTAAATCTGAAACTGTAGTTTGGGCTGCAGGTGTTCGTGGTAACGGTATTGTTGAAGAGTCTGGATTTGAAGCAATGCGCGGACGTATTAAAGTGGATGAGTATATGCACGCTCCGGGTCATGAAGATGTATTCATGGTTGGTGATGCAGCGTTGATCATCAATGAGGAGATTAATCGTCCATACCCACCAACAGCACAGATTGCAATTCAAGAAGGTTATAACATTGCCCACAATTTAACTGTGTTAGTTCGCGGCAAAGGCGAAATGAAAAAGTTCGTATTTGATAATAAAGGATCTGTATGTTCATTAGGTCATGACGATGCAATGGGTGTTGTTATGGGTAAAAAGTTAACAGGTTGGAAAGCTTCATTCATGAAGAAAGTAATCGACAACCGTTACTTATTCTTACTAGGCGGACCTTTATTAGTTCTTAAAAAAGGTAAACTGAAGTTCTTTTAATATATAGTAGAAAAAGCAGAAACGGCTATGAGCTGTTTCTGCTTTTTTCGTATTGAAAATATAGTATAATATATAAAAAAGAAAGAATATTCTGTTCGTTTAGGTAGAGGAGGATGCATCATGGGAAAGCGAGGGAAAGTATGGTTAGCTGTTAGTGGTTTAGTGGCTACAAAAGATGGCAGGTGGCTATTTGTTAAGAAAAAATACAGTGGATTAAAGGGGAAATGGTCTTTACCTGCTGGTTTTGTTAATGAAGGCGAGACTGTTGATGAAGCTGTGAAACGTGAAATTTTGGAAGAGACAGGCATTGTTGCTCATGTAAAGGGGATTATTGGTATTCGCTCAGGTGTTATTCATAATGAAATTAGTGATAATATGATTATTTTTCTTCTAGAGCCAGAGGGAGAAGACGTTATCGTACAGGAAAAAGAATTGTCGGAAGTAGCTTTTTTACATCCAGAAAATATTGCAGATGATCAAAATACTTCTGTACTTATCAAATATTTATTAGAAGGAAGAGCAGAGTCGCATCTTGAAATGGACAAAACATTAAATCCAGGAGAGCAATTTGGTTATACGGCTTATCACGTATTTACGGCGCATGTGAAGGAGAGGGAGAAAGAGTGAGTATACCGGTACTACTTATTTCAATGATGTTATTTTTTATTTTGTTTTTTGGAATTGGGTTTTTACTAAACATGATTTTGCGAGCTACATGGGTAATGGTTATTGTGTATCCGATTATTTGTATGCTTATTATTAATAAAGCGAGTATATGGGACTATTTTTCAAAACCAAAAGAAACATTTTCTTCATTTGGGACAAGTGTATCGCATTTAGGACAAGCAGATGTATTTATTCTATCTACTGGATTAGTAGGTGCTGCTTTAGCAGGAATTATAATTAAGAAACTTCGGAAAAGTGGATATCAAATGTTTTAATCTCCAATCAATTTGGAGATTATTTTTTTGCATATTCCTTCATCGTATAGGGAATGATTAACGATGAAGGAGTGTGGAATATAAAAATGTTAAAACGATATTGTATTCGCATTATGATGACTTGTTTACTTGCATTCGCATTATGCGTAACATGGAAGGCTTTCACAGGAGTTTCTTTATTAGAGATTATAAAATCATATGAAGAAACAAGTGCAAAAGAAGTACATGCAGCAGAAATTGAGAAAAAAGTTGCTCCGAGTAAAGAAGTGATAAATGCTTTAGAACAGGCAAATGACTGGTCTAAATATCGTGTTATAGAAATGACTGCAACTGGTTATACATCAGGGATAGAGTCAACTGGAAAGAGGCCGGGGCATCCAGAGTATGGCATTACATATTCAGGTGTTAAAGCAAAAAGGGATTTATATTCCACAATCGCTGCTGACTTGCGCGTATTCCCGCTGGGGACAATTCTATTCGTGCCAGGTTACGGATATGGTGTTGTAGCTGATAAGGGCGGTGCTATAAAAGGAAATCGTCTCGATTTATATTATGATACGGTGAAAGATGTTTATAGCCAATGGGGTAAGAAAAAAGTAAATGTGTATGTAGTGAAAATAGGAAATGGTAAGTTTTCGGAAGAAGAGTTAACGATGTTAAATCAAGACGAAACGATGCAAGTGTTTCGTGGACAATATTTAAAACAAAGATAGTCTAGTGGTAATCACGCTAGGCTTTTTTTCTTGTCTTATTTCATCGTGTTAGAAATTACAGGAAGCTCCCCCTGACTATAATCTCACTGTATAAGAGGTAATAGAAGTTAGAATTGTCGCATTTTATCGAAAATAAAGTTATAATAGAGGTAGAGAAATTTAGGGGGTCTGAACATGTTTCAAGTACAAAAAGAATTAGCAAGTCATGAAGCGGTAATTGTTGCTTTATTTGAAGAAGAAAAAATGAGTAGTTTTGTACAAGAACTGGACAAAGCGTTTGAAGGACAATTACAAGCTTTATTAGAAGAAAAGGAACTTTCTACGAAGAAAAAAGCCATTTCAAAAGTACATAGCTTAGGAAAAACAAATGTGAAGCGTTATTACTTTGTTGGTTTAGGTAAGAAAGAGTCTTACACGACAGAAACGTTACGTGCGGCTCTTGGTAAGGCGTTTAAAACATTACAAGCAGCAAAAGTACAAGATGCAGCAATCTTACTTGATTCTTTCGTGACAGATAAATTAGATGCGATTGATGTAGCTCATATTGCGGCAGAAGTACAAGGTCTTGGTACATATGAATTACAAACGTATAAAACAGATAAAAAGGATCGTGTAGAGTTAGAGAAGTTTACGGCTATTACAGCGGAAGATGCACAAGAAATTGAAGCTGCATTAACAGTAGGATACGTACATGGACGTGCAACAAATTCAGCTCGTACGCTTGTAAATATGCCGCCAAACGTATTAACAGCGACGAAGCTTGCTGAGTATGCAGTTGAATTAGCGGAAAAATACGATATGGATTATAAGGTTCTTGAGAAAGAAGAGATGGAAGATCTTGGTATGGGTGCATTACTTGCAGTAAACCAAGGATCTACAGAGCCACCTAAAATGATCGCTCTTATTTATAAAGGAAAAGAAGAGTGGAAAGATGTAATTGGATTTGTTGGAAAAGGGATTACATATGATACAGGCGGCTATTCTTTAAAACCACGTGAAGGCATGGTTGGTATGAAAGGTGATATGGGCGGCGCTGCAGCTGTTCTTGGCGCGATGGAGATCATCGGTGAACTTCGCCCTGAGCAAAATGTAATTGCTGTTATTCCATCAACTGACAACGTTGTAAGTGGTACAGCATTTAAGCCGGATGATGTTATTACATCTATGAGCGGAAAAACAATTGAAGTATTAAATACAGATGCAGAAGGTCGCCTAGCGTTAGCTGACGGTATTACGTATGCGAAAAAACTTGGTGCAAACTACCTTATTGATGTTGCAACATTAACAGGCGGTGTAATTGTTGCACTTGGAAATCATACAACAGGTGCAATGACAAATAATGAAGAATTGTTTGAACAAGTGTTAGAGGCTTCTATGGAAACGGATGAGCCAATTTGGCAATTGCCGATTTTTGAACGCGATAAAGAACGTGTCAAAAACAGTAAATTTGCTGATTTAAATAACTCACCAGGCCGTGAAGGACATGCGGTTATGGCTGGGACATTCCTTGGTGAATTTGCAGAAGAAACACCATGGGTACACTTAGACATCGCTGGAACATCTGAAACAACAGGCGCGCATGATTTAGGGCCATCTGGAGCAACAGGTGCAATGGTTCGTACACTTGCAACACTTGTTGAACGTTTTGGAGAAGAATAATTTTTGAAAAAAGGCTGTCTCAAATTTTTTTGGAGGCAGCCTTTTCTTATTGATATGGTATGACTATTGTCAATCTTTGTCGGTAAGTCGATATCCCTTGTCGAAACGTCGATATATTTGGAGTTACGATTGATATAATTTCATTTACTATTTTACTGTTCCAAAAGGTGTTACATAGTGAAAGATTCATCTTATAAGGAAATCGTATATAACGTCCCACTTAAAGCGAATGAAGTACGTCCTGTTTCCTCAGAGACAACTAATATAAGTGAATCGCTTTTCTCTGATAAGCCAATTGCAGCCCTGTGACGTGTTCCTAGCTCAGGATTAATTTCTGTACTTTTTGTTAGTGGAAGAATATTAGCTGCTGAGACAATATGATTATTTTTAATGAGAACGGCTCCGTCATGAAGAGGATTCCCTGGATAAAAAATTGATTCAAGTAGTGGCGCGGTTAAGTGTGCGTTTAATGTCGTTCCAGTTTGAATGAAAGAATCAAGAGAGTCACTTCGTTCCACAATAATAAGAGCACCGTGTTTTCGAGCGCTTAAATGTTGGACAGCTGTAGTGATGAAATGTGAACTTTCCGTATAAGGTGATAAATATGCTTGAATATAATATGTAGCTGCTAACGTCTGTACATTCGTTAACATATGATGAATATCTTCCATTTTACATAAAATACATTCATCTTCTTTATCGATCGCATGCCTCATGTTTGATAATTCTTTTTCAGCAATTTCAATCATCTGCTTTGTTTTTATTTTGAGCTCTTCTGACAAGCCCCATTCTTGCATAATCCTCATTCCCTTTGGTGGAGTATTTAACCATAGTGTATACAAATATTTATAGTAAAATCCTGCTAGATTTTAAAAAATATTGAGATGCAGGTTGTTTTTTTCATATAATGAAGGTACGACAGGCGAGAGGAGATGGAAGTATGAATTGGAAACAAGAATTTAGTCGCTGGCTTTCATATGCAGAATTAGACGCAGAATTAAAAGAACAGCTAGA
>NZ_BOQD01000043.1 GCF_018332515.1 Bacillus hominis
GAAATTATATCTTCTATCCATAATCGTGTAAAAAGCGTTATGCAAGAGCACGAACTTGTAAATAACCAACATCATACACTCCAAAACTTAATTCAACAATTGAACGCATGCTTTGAAAATGTTTCTATGCGTACTACACATTCCAACGAATTAAATAACGAAATGCTACAAAAAGAGCAAAACTTAATTCAATCTATTGAAGAAATCATTGATTGCTCTAATGAAGGAAAAGAATCAGTTCATCGCTTACTCATTGTAATTAATAAATTAGGTGAACAATCTCAACGTACCTCTAATAGTATGAATCATTTAAGTGAGCGATCTAAAGAAATTGAACAAATTGTAGAAGTGATTCAAAACATTGCAGCACAAACAAATTTACTAGCATTAAATGCAAGTATTGAAGCTGCACGTGCTGGAGAACACGGTAAAGGATTCGCTGTTGTTGCTAATGAAGTAAGAAAACTAGCAGAAAGCACAGCTGAAAGTACAAAAAATATCGGTAACTTAACGAAAAAAATTCAAGAAGAAATTGAAAAAGCATATGAAAATACAAAAGATAATTTACATTTAGTTGATGAAGGTGTAGAAATGAGCGCTGATACTAACGCTAGAATTGAAAATATTTTAATGATGATTCAAACACTACAAAGTGGCGCTACAAATGTTATTAAAGCTATCGAAAACCAAAAATCTTGTAATGATGATATATTAAGAGAATTTGCAAACACACAACAAATGTTCCAAAAGTTAAATACTACTATTATGAACCATATTAATGATGCTGAAAAAGTCGATGTCCAATTATCAACAGTATTCAAGAAATAGTAGTTTCTCAATAATGCAGAAAATCCCCTATGACGTCATAGGGGATTTTTATTATATTTCGAATATTATTTTCTTCTCAATATTCGCTCTCTCTTTTGTTATAATAAAAAAGTTGTTTCTTTCGACTAATACACAAGGAGGATGTTATGGAACAATTTTATTACATTTTGAAATATTTAATTCTTGGTCTATTCCAAGGACTAACAGAACCAATTCCGATTTCTTCAAGCGGTCACCTCGTTTTAGCACAACATTTGCTAGGACTAAAAATAGAAGGGTTTAGCTTTGAGCTACTTGTTAATTCAGCTTCATTATTAGCTGTATTACTTATTTATAGAAATGACCTAATTCGTCTAACAAAGAATGGTCTATCTTATATATTCACAAGAGCAGAAGATGCAAAATCAGATTTCTTCTTTATTATTTATCTTGTTATTGCAACCATTCCAGCAGGTGTAATTGGTGTTTTATTTAAAGATTATATCGATCAGTATTTAAAAGGTGTGAAAATGGTTGGGATTTCCCTTCTCATTACCGCTATCGGTCTTTGGATTATTCGAAACTTACGTGGACGTAAAAATGATGGTGACCTTTCTATAAAAGATGCAATCATTGTCGGTCTAGCACAAGCTTGTGCACTAATTCCTGGTATAAGCCGATCAGGTGCTACAATCGTAGCAGCAATGTTACTTGGTATGAAGCAAGAAACAGCTCTTCGCTTCTCATTCTTACTATACATTCCTGTTAGCTTAGGTGGTTTATTGCTAAGTATTACAGACATTGCAAACGATCCAAATTTAGATACATTATTTGTACCTTATATTGTTGCTTTCATCGCAACATTCATCATGACATATATTTCATTAAAATGGTTTATGAACATTATGGCAAAAGGAAATTTAAAATATTTCTCTTTCTACTGTATTATCGTAGGTTTACTAACTATCATTTTCTTATAAAGTGAAACTTTAATCAGCCCTCACCAATCGGGATTTTATGGGCAGTTGATCTCCCACCTAACTTCTTTGCTCCGGCCGAATTTTAAGGTGGAAGTTTTACTGCCCACAAATAGCAGGATAAAATGATAGTTAACACTCTTTAAAGCAAGTCACTCTATTTAAATAGGATGACTTGCTTTTTTATATTTCCATTTTAAATAAGCTTTTTATTTACTTTGAATTTTCCGAATAGTATAATATTAATTATTCTCGTTACTTTTTCTTACTATAAAGAAAATAAAGTAAAACTGCTCTCTTCTATCCTATTTTTTTACTACTATCGAAAAAGAGGTGTTCGTATGTTTATCGTTACTAAACTTATTCATATAAAATATGGATATGAAAATGAAATATTTCATTCACTTAAACAGCATTCTCCGTCATATGGAACACATGGCTTTATTAACATAGAATTTCCACAGATGCATCGTACAGATAATAGTGCCGAATATATGGTTCGTATGCTATGGAAAACTCAACAAGATTATCACAAATGGCTTTCTCAAAAAAAGAATGATGAAACGTGGAAACACCAAATACAAAATTATATCCTTTCTTCAAAATCCAATGCTGCCTATATGCAATAAAAAACCTCTTACTGCCCCCATACAGTAAGAGGTTTTCCTTACACATAAACTTTCTTTTCCTGACAATACAAGCGAATAACATGTGTATTTTTTTGAAATAAATCATGTGTTAAGCGAATAATAATAAAATTTCGTTTTGTATTATCATCATGAACAAAAATCTGTTCCCCCTCCTGAAAACGCCACGTGCTTTCAAAAGTTGTAATATGATCCCCGCTTACTGAAAAAAGCTCATATTGCATATCATGTACCCTCTCTCAACTCATATTATCATAATATACTTATATTAAATTCAATATAACTTAATATAAGTATAATTTGTAATTTTTTCTATTTCGAACTATTTTAACTTTGTTTTACACTCCTTTTAACGCTATAATGATAAACGAATTTTCAATGAAAGGAGCTTCATTTTGACTGCATATTTATTTCCAGTAAAAACAGCTTTTATTTTATTCCCTATTTTGGCAATGTTTCTCTTAATTCCTTTTTTAATATTTAATTATCGAAAATACGGTTATTTAAATAAATGGCGCTCATTTATTTTATACTCATTATTACTCTACTTATTAAATGCCTATTTTCTTGTTATTTTGCCATTACCACAAACGTATGATACTTGTAGCCTACAACCGGCTAATACACAGCACATGCAACTCTCACCATTTTATTTCATACAAGAGATTAGTAATCATACATCGGCAATTTTGACGAAGCCAGCTACCTACTTCTATTTATTAAAGGAATCTGCGTTTTTACAAGTCGCTTTTAACGTTCTACTAACCGTTCCATTTGGTATTTACTTACGTTATTATTTCCGACGTAGTTTCTTACAGACTATTTGTATTTCTTTTTGTCTTTCATTATTTTTCGAGCTAACACAAGTGACTGGACTATACGGTATTTATAATTGTGCATATCGCTTATTTGATATCGACGATTTGTTTTTAAATACACTAGGTGGCGTAATTGGTTTTATCATTGCACCAATATTTACGTACTTCCTTCCGAAAGCAAACGAGTTAGATAGTCGTATTGATTTGGAAACGAAACCAGTCGGATTCATTCGTCGCCTTATCGCGATGCAAATTGATTGGATTTTCTTATCTATCGTTGTACCTGTCATTAAAAACAAAGGAAATTCTTTCTTCATTTCTAATATTCAATCTTACACCAATATATACGAACTCATTTTCATTACGTGTTCAATCTTTATTTACTTTATTATCATTCCATACTTTACGAACGGAAAAACAATTGGGAAAGCATTGCTTCGTATTTATGTGAAAGGAAAGTCAGATCGTATTACAATGAAGGAACTATTCATCCGTTACGGTATATTCTATTTTATTTTAGGTGGAATCAATTATATTCTTTCTAGTAGCTCTATATTAAATCTCACAGAGCCTTTAGTATTACTAGTTATATTGTTATTCCAATTCGTAATTAACGGCCTATTTATTATTCATGTTTTATTACATGTATTTAGCCGCGATAAGTTACTATTTTACGAGCGTATTAGTCAAACAAGAAATGCAATTATACTAAAAAAAGCTGACAAGTAATAATTTGTCAGCTTTTTTTCATAATCGTAAATAACTTTTCTGTATAAGGGCTTAAAAACATTCCTGTTTCATCTAGTGACTTCCTCATTTTTAGAAACGAATGCAATTCTGGATATATATTTTGTAATTTTTCGTACGTTAACGTATGCATTTTCCCCCAATGTGGGCGCCCTTCATACTTTAGAAAAATCTTCTCCACTTCACCAAAATAAGCAGCATATTTCATACCTTTATACATATGAACAGCGATATACGCTGAATCCCTTCCGTAGGCTGGACTGAGCCATATATCATCACCTTTCACATAGCGGCATTCGATTGGGAAGTGCACCTTATACTTTTTCTTTTCAATAAGATTTGAAATTTCTTCTACAACAGTCCTCATATACTTTGAAGGAACACTATACTCCATTTCATAAAATGGAACCGTACGTGATGTAGCAAACACTTCATAGCTTGGACCAATTATTTTTGTATTTGGTACAGCCTTAGCTGATAATTGGCTTACTCCTTTACTTATAGAAGGAAACCATTTACACCCTTTAGATAACAAAGAGAACATCCTATTTTCAAGTAACTCTACCTTTAGTTTATGCCATTTCAAATTACTTTCTTTACTCATTGTTTCATTTGTAAATTTCACTTGCACCTCATCTGAATAAGGAAAAACGAAAAATTCAAAATGACGATTTTTCTTATATTCTTCTAGCTTGTTCATTACAGTAGATAATGACTGTTTTTCACTTTCATAAACGAGCGAATACGCTCGGATAACCTTCAATTTTATCTTTACAATGATACCTAGCATTCCAAGCGACAACTGGAATGCTTTCCAATATTCGACGTTTTTGGTTTCTGAACAAACTATACTCTCACCTGTTGATAAAACTGCCGTGATCTCTATAACTTGTGTTGATAAACTCCCAAATGTAACACCGGTCCCATGAGTTCCCGTACTAATCGCTCCCGCAATAGATTGTGAATCAATATCCCCTAAATTTTCTTGCGCATAACCTTTTTCCTCAAGTAACTTCCCTAAATCATGTAACTTTGTTCCTGCCCACACTTCAACAGTCATCTTCTCTGCATCAATATTCATAATGCCCTTCAATTCATCTAAAGAAACTAAAATTTCTTCCGTTTGCACGAGAGGTGTAAAAGAATGCCCTGAACCGACAACACGAATTTTCTTTCCTTTTTCCCGTGCAAGCCCCACAACTTCTACTACATCTTGTATACTTTTTGGATACATCGTATAATGCGGCGTTCCTTCTACATTCCCTGTCCAATTTCTCCATTTTTGTCCCTTTATAGAAAGCATTGCCCATCCCCCCGATATGTTGAATACTCCCCAACAATCTCTCCCTCTTCAATACGATACAACATAGAAAAACGCTCACATAACTCCCCGGCTTTACTATGGCGAAACAATATAGTATCTCCTATATTCACTCGTTCCTCACCGTTATAAAAAATTGGCGTTTGCACTTCACCAGCACCTTCTAAAGCTAATAGTTTGGCGCCACCTGGTCTCCAAACCTCAGGCACTTTATCTTTACCAACTGCGCCTGAAGCAATATATCCACCACCGAGGCAAGTATAAATAAACGGAGCTGGTTTGCGCACAACTGGTAAAGCAAATCCGACAGCTGGATGAAATTGTACTTCTTTATAATAATCAAACAGTTTTGGAGAATAAAAAGCAGAACCTATTGTAATCTCGGAAACTGAATTATCTTGCTCAGTTGTTTTTATACTACCTGTTCCTCCTCCATTTACAAACCTTAGTTCAATACCAAGATTTTGGATTTCTTTTACGATATGTCCCCTTCTTTTTGTAACTTCTAGCACTGATTTTTTCTTTAAATACGAAATCACTTTACTTTTCATCCATTGATTCGGTATATGATCCCCCACCCCGGCAATTTGAGCTTCATATCCCATTACACCATCTAGTATTAAATATGATGACTCCTTCACCTTTTCTACTATTTTCAAAGCGTCTTGCCCATTTTTTACTGGGGATCTATGTACACCAAAATGAAATTTTAAAAAACGACTACTCATATCAATATCCAAACAAACGCGAAAACACCCTTTAGACTTCTCAGCAATTTTTTCTAAATAAACAATATGCTCTTCACAATCCACCATACATGTAATAATGAAACCTTGTTTTGTTAGTAAACTAATTTCATGTAAAGCTCGTTCATCATAAGCAGGGTACCCTAACAACAAATCATTAAATCCTTGTTCTATTAAGAACAAAGCTTCTCTAGGTGAAAAACACATAATACCTTGAAATCGATCATTTGCAGCTAAAATTCGTTTCATAATTGGAACAGATCGTAATGATTTACTCGCTATACGGATCTTCTTATCTCCACTTAACTCTATAATCGATTGAATATTCCTCTCTAAAGCCACTTCATCTAAAAATGCACACGGTAATGGAACTTCCTTAAAAATTCCTCTATCCACATTTTTCTCTCCTCTTCTATATATGTCTTATACATATTGGAAAGAAAGAATGATTTTCCTGTTTTCAAATAAAAAAAGTTTCTTCTTCACGAAGAAACTTTTTTAAGACTACTCTACTTCATAGAAATAGTCGCCTCTACTGGATAATGTGCGTCATCACTTTTAATGTATCATTTTCATTTGTGGACATTTCTGCTTGAACGGAAGACCCACTATATAAAGCTGCTAGACCCATCCAAAAGCTAAGTACCACCTTTCATGTATTGTATGGTTATAAAAAGGCCAAATACTCTATTCTGAGATTTGACCTTTCTCCAATACTTAACGATTTCCGTACGTATCAAACCAAAGCTGAATATATCCAGCCGTTACGCGTTGCGCATCCATTAAGCGCTTACCTGTTGTTGGTGTAACTTCAGTGCGCCATTTGTCGGCATAACTTTGTGATACAGCAGCTTTTACAAACCAACTTTTCGTATTACTATTTACAATTCCAGGGTAATCTTGCTTCGCAGCCACCGCTGCCCCATGAATCCAATCTTCAGGGTTCATACCCTTCCAATTCCAATATCCATTCCCGTCCGTTACTTTATAGTTATCTTTAATTGTATCTACAAAGTTTTCATATTTAGAGTGGAATCCTTGTGGATAAGAAATATTCGTAAAGTTTGCTGCATGCATCGGTTGATTTACATCTCCTAAGTAATGAAGAGATAACCCTAAATAGAAGAATGCTTGTTTCATATCTTTATTTTTATATGACTCACCAGCTAGTTTGAAATACTTTGCTCCCGTTTCCTTTGCTTGTTTTGCAAATGGAATATATGTACTTCCATCATCTGGATCATAGAAATGCGATGCAAATGTACTATTATCATAATAAGGATTTTCATAGTCAGCAGAATAAATACCGTTCTCTAAATCTGTACGCCATTCATTTAATAGCGCAACTTGATCTTGTTTTACAATTGTCGTATTACGAGACATAATATCAATTGCGCGATTCACGATCCATAAATGAGAGTTTACACCTTCTGAATGTTTATCTTCAGCAGACCAATACTGAATAATTTGCACTCTATTTCCTCCATCATTTTCATGTGCAAATGCTACACTTTGTAACGGAGCTACTAACGTAATTGCTGCTGCTAAAGCAAGAACTTTCTTTTTCATCTGAAATCCTCCATTTTATAATTAAGTTATAGTAAATATTTTGTTAAGATCCTACGATGTCTTTCGGTTAACCTATGATTAGAATATCCCACCTTTCATCGAATTTCTATTATTAAATCAAAATATGCAAATGTTCATATCACTATAACTTTATACATAGTGAACGTAATGAATGAATGCACTTACATTGTAATAAAGTATTATTAAGCTACTGCAAATGCTTATCTAAAATAATGTAAAAAAAGAGTAAAGCAATTACATGCTTTACTCTTTTTTTCTATTCGATAATATACTCGGCAGTTGCACATTCACTGCCAATTTATGAATAAACCCAAACACTAATCCAATCCCGATAAATATGTATAATATCGTAAATATCTTCCCAAAATCAGTTTGAGGACTGAAATTTCCATCACCGACAGTCGTCAATGTGACCACACTAAAATATAAAGCGTCAAGAGGACGTAATTCTTCAACTGTACTATAAAAAATCGTACCCGATGTTAATGTTAAAATTGTTAATACGAATAACACTTGAAATTCTTTATCTTTCCGCGCTCGTAAACAGGCTCTTAACATCCGTTTCAATGTCAACATAAATGAAAGCATTGGACTTCCCCTTCCAAACAAAAATACCTTTAGTTAAAGGAAAGTCTATCACCTTTCATTATAGAAAAAAAGTAGCCCTTTTCTATTTCTAGAAAAGGGCTACTTTCTTCTATTATATATTATTTAGGTGAAACAAGAATTTTCACTTGCGTTTTATCTTTTACAAGCGCTTCAAAGCCTTCTTCAACAACTTGGTCCACTGTAATTTTTTTCGTAATTAATTTCTCTGCTTGAATTTGGCCAGAGCTAATTAATTTAATAACAGCTGGGAATATATGACGATATCCAAGAATACCGATAACTTCTTTTTCTTTTAATACAAGGTTGTTCGGAGTAATTGTTGCATCTTTTTCCCATACACTAACAATTACAGTTTGGCCTTCAAAGCTTGTACTTTCAATCGCTTGACGAAGTACAACTTCAACACCTGTTACTTCAAAGCTAACATTTACACCTAAGCCATTTGTTAAGTTGCGAATTTCTGCTAATACATCTTGAGTAGCTGGATTTAATACGTAATCCGCACCTGCTAATTTCGCTAACTCTTGACGTTCTTTAGAAAGTTCCACTGCGATAACAGGAGTTGCTCCTGCTGCTTTTGCTGCTTGGATTACAAGAAGCCCAATCGGACCACAACCAAATACGGCTACAGCTTCTCCCTCTTTTAATTTACTTTGACGTACTGCATGAACTGCTACTGCTGCTGGTTCTACAAGCGCCCCTTGTTCATACGTCATTTCATCTGGAATATGATGAACCATATTTTCTGGTACTACTGTATATTCAGAGAAACCACCGCCTTCCCCGCCAAGACCGTGGAAAACAAGTTGTTCACAAACATTGTAATGTCCATGTTTACAAGCTTCACATTTACCACAAGAATAAATCGGTTCTACAACAACGCGGTCTCCCACTTTATGAGATGTAACTCCTTCACCAATTTCTACTACCTCACCACTAAACTCATGACCTAAAATAACCGGTGCTTTTACGTGTGTTAATGGATGTTCTTCTGTCGGAATAAAGATAGGACCTGCTAAATATTCATGTAAGTCTGTCCCGCAGATACCACACCATTTAACTTTAATCTTAACTGCTCCTGGTCTTACAGTTGGTTCTGGTACTTCTTCTACTCGTACATCACGTTGATTATGCCAAAGTAATGCTTTCATTTTATACATCCCTCTCTATGTATATACTTAACTTGGTGAAGTTTACAAATCTATTATAGTACTTTCATCCATATATTTCAAAAAAACAATCTCATTTCCACTAATTTTTAACAAATAACGTTCAATATTTTGTCACTTTGTACTTTTTTCCACATCTGTTAATTCAATTTCATTGCGGTTGAAATTAGCATTATGCCATAATAGCATAGGAGAGGTGAATATCACTTGAAATATTTTA
Source organism: Bacillus hominis (assembly GCF_018332515.1). Taxonomy (GTDB): domain Bacteria; phylum Bacillota; class Bacilli; order Bacillales; family Bacillaceae_G; genus Bacillus_A; species Bacillus_A hominis. Next base: position 9,652 of record NZ_BOQD01000043.1, read on the forward strand.
TTTACTTTATTGTTATCGTAGCGTTTTTAGATACATTTTCACAATTACCTATTATGAGTACTTTCGCTCAAAGTCTTGGAGGAACCCCTCTTGTTATCGGGCTAGTTGTCGGTATGTACTCATTCGCTAATATGATCGGTAATATTATTGCCGGAGCCGCTGTCGATAAATTTGGCGCAAAAAAAATCCTTTATATAAGCATGGGAATTACGAGTTTCATAGTCTTGTTATACACCGTTGTTCAAAGTGGTGAACAACTATTAGTTGTGCGCTTTATGCACGGTTTTAGTGACGGATTTTTAATTCCTGCTGCCTTTACGTTTTTATCAAAGCAAACAAATTCAGCACGGCAAGGTAAGGCAATGGCTCTATCTGGTGCTGCTGTTGGAACAGCGGCAATCGTAGGACCTGCTTTCAGCGGCATTATGAAAGCAACAGCTGGTATAGAGTGGGTTTTCATTACGATTTCTATTTTAATGGCCCTTGGTACAATCGTATCTCTATTCTTCTTACCAAATAACGTATCAAGAAAAGATACATCAAGAACACAAATGATGAACAAAAAAGATATGATTGAACTATTGAAATCAGAACCGTTATTACAAGCATATATTGGTGCTTTCACACTAATGTTTTCACAAGGGATTGTCACTTATATGTTACCAGTAAAAGTTGAGGCGTTAGCACTTAAAGCATCTACAACAGGCATGATGTTAAGTGTATTCGGAATTACCGCTATCCTCTTCTTCTTACTGCCAACAAATCGCATTTACGATCGATTTAATCGTTCAAAACTAATGCTAATTGGGATTTCAGTAATGGCACTAGCATTATCTCTACTCGGATTATTTGCAACAAAAAGCATGCTCTTTATCGTTATGATGATTTATGGAATTGGATTCGCTATCCTCTTCCCAGCAATTAATGCTTTACTTGTTGAAAATACGACAGATGGTAACCGTGGGAAAGCATTCGGATTGTTTTATGCATTCTTCTCATTAGGAGTTGTTGCTGGTTCCTTTACAGTTGGAGCAATCGGGGCATCACCTAGCGCTAGCTTTGTTATCGGAACTGCATTCTTATTAACATTTGCTGGAATGATTTATGTAAGAAGCAAAATAAAAAGCAAAGTAAAAGGCAAAGTAAAAAAGACAATGATGGGTTAATTTCATCATTGTCTTTTTTCGCCTAATATATATTACTTTTGTGCATAACCAAGTAATACTGTAAATAAACTTATGTATAAAATCAATACTACCTTCTTCATTTAAGAAAGAAACTGAATAAATACCGACGCTACTTCGACAATTTCCTCGGAAATATTTCCTTTCCCCTCATAATTTGATACACTATACATGAATCAATAGTTGTATTACATGAGCTAAAATAATAACGTACTGTACAAATAAAGAAGCACATTCTTCATATGAAGAATGTGCTTTTATTTTATCTTGATTGGTGTGGGCTAATAATCAGTAGAGGAGGGACAAAACTCCCACTGATTAAAGTTTCACTTTATTAACGTCTAATCCAAACAGCACCTGCAGACTTATCCTCTGCTTGTCCAACAACTTGGAATTTAAGACCAAGGTTTGGAACTTTTCGTCCTGCATCAGCAATTTGTTTGTTACTGTATACTTTTGAATCATCAAATGTTGTAACACCTTGTAATCCAGTATAATTAAACTGTCCACGTGTTAATGAATTTACACTCCATGCTGGCGTTTGATCAAATGAAAATGCAGCGTCTGCAATTTGCATTCCAGTATTACCGTAAGCTGGTTTCCCATTTAGATTGCCAACTAATGCTTCTGGATGAGAGTCTACAACACCAAGGAATCCTTCACCTGGATGCACCCCAACCCAGTTATCTTTGAAGCTATCATCTGCATACCAAACGACAAGACCTGTATTATACACCGGACCTCTTCCCGCTTTTAATCCATTATCTGACCCAGCATAGTTTCTCCACTCTAAATAATAATACTGAGGTTTCTTTTCTGTCCCATCAGAAATAACGAATCCATTTAATTTCATTTTATCTTGTCCTTCTGCATCATCTGAAAATACTACTTGTCCATCAACTGTTACATTTACATTATCCATTGCAAAACCTTTATATGTTAAAGCTGGATCTGTAATATAGTCGAATTGTAGTTTAACTTTCTTCCCTTTGAACTGACTTAAATCGTATGATTTATCAATCCATTTCCCATCTGTTGTATCTTTATCATCTTGTACTATCTTTTCTCCTAATCTATCAATCAATGTTTTTGTTCCATCTTCAGTTACAGCATGTACTTCGATGAAATCACACTCAGCTTCTAATTCATAATTCGCTTTATAATCAAACTTTGCATTTGTCCCCTTCGTTAAATCAAAGAACGGTGTTTCTAATTTCGTATGAATGTCATCGCCTCTTGTACTATAGTATGCCTGCTTTCCAAACCCAGGCTTAATTGTTTCAATACTCTTATCTGGTAAATTGACACGTACAACACCTGGACGATTTGATTTTGTAACACTTTGATCAATATATGTAGGAACTCCTACACCATGCTTAATTTTATCGTAATCTACTTCTAATATTTTTGCCCAGTTGCCACCCATATTCTTTTGTAAAAAGTCTTTATTTTGTGGTGAAAAACTAGTCGGCTCTGTTCCTGCAATTTTCCCTGTCCAACTACCTCCACTCATTAATGACCAAGCTTCAACGGGTGAGCCAGTGCCAGTATATTTCGTATCATATTCATCTGGTAAACCAAGGTCATGTCCAAATTCATGTGCAAACACACCTACTGCTCCATCTTCTGGTTCAATCGTGTAATCATGCGCTGCTACTTTTCCACCAAAGTAATCTACCTTTGATTTTGTACCTTCAATCGCTACTGGATCTGTTGCTAATTTTGAACGATGTGACCAAATCGCATCATCACCTAATTTACCACCACCAGCTTCTTGGCCAACACCAGCATGGATTACCATTAAATGATCAATTACACCGTCAGGTTCATTTTGATTCCCATCGCCATTTGTATCATATCTATCGAATTGATCAAACTGAGATAAATCTAACCCTTTCTCAGCAGCTGCATGTAAAGCTTCTTTCACTAAGTCACGCGCGCCTTTTGGACCTTTATTATCGTGACCACTGCTACCATCAGCCCCGTAATCAGCAGCTTTCCCTGGGACAGTTAGCCATTCAGTTACATATCCGTCTGTCGTATAACTGCCGCCAGACTGTTCTTCATAGTATTGTTTAAACGTTTTTACTTTTGAACCATCAAATAATGTATATGGCTCCTTACCGAACAACATCTTTTGATAATGCTCTCTACTAAAGTCTTTCGAATACATATAACCTGGTGTTTGATCAATATTATTATGTTTATAGTCACTAAATTCAACGAGTAGCACTAATACTTTATCAGATCGCACAGATCCCTTATACGGAGCTTGCTTTGCCTTAGAAGTTGGAACTTGTCCATTCAATTGCTTTTTATTTGGTTCCGGCTTTTGCTCAGGGTTAACATTTTTTTCGTTTTTCTTTACATTTTCCTTTTCTTCCATTTTTTTCTCTTTTACTTTTTTCACGAAATCCGATGTTTCTTGTGTATGATCATCTGGCAAAATTTCTTTATTTGCCTGATCCCCTTTTTTCTTTTCAATATATTGCTCTACAGCCTTTTTCGTCTCTTCTTTAGATGATGCTGGATTAATTGCTCCTCTTTCTTTCAACGCTTCCGCTAAACGATCTTCTTGAATTAAATTATGATCAATTGGCGTTGTAGACACACTTTCTTTTGCTGGCGTTTCTGCATATGCTAACGGAGCACTCATTACAGATGTGCATCCGATAGTTGCCGCAATTGCTAACGTTGATAGTACTTTAAATGGAACTTTTCTTTTCATCCTCTGTCTCTCCTTTTATAAAACTTAAAATTCAGATAAATAAGTGCATTTAAATCGAAATCCCTACTTTCTGCCCTCCCTATATAAAAAGGCATAATTCTATAAACGTTAAGCTTTCTGTTATAGAATCATGCCCTCCAGTTTTCTGGTTAGACCCTCTATCTTTTTATCCCGCTATTTGTGGGCAGCAAGACCCCGATTGGTGCGAACTAATAATCAGTGGGGAATGAACAAAACCCCCACTGATTAAAGTTTCACTTTATGTCGAAATATGAAAAATAAAAAGTGATTTGATATATATTAAATAGCTTATATAACAAATTTAAAAGACAATATGCAAAATTGCATGAAAATTCTTTTAAATAAAAAAAGAACCCTAGTCAATTAAACTAGGATTCTCGATTTTCTATTATTTCTCTTGTGTTTTTTCCCAATCAGCTAAGAATTTCTCAATTCCTTGATCTGTTAACGGGTGCTTCACTAATGAAGCAATTACGTTTGCTGGAATTGTTGCAATATGTGAACCATTTAATGCTGCTTCTGTTACGTGAACACTGTGGCGTACAGATGCTGCAATGATTTCTGTTTCAATGCCATGAATTGCAAAGATTTCTGCGATTTGGCGGATTAAGTCCATACCGTTATGACCGATATCATCTAGACGACCTAAGAATGGTGAAACGTATGTCGCACCAGCGCGAGCTGCAAGTAATGCTTGAACTGCTGAGAATACTAGTGTAACGTTTGTACGAATTCCTAAATCAGAGAATGCTTTTACTGCTTTTAAGCCTTCTGTTGTCATTGGAACTTTTACAACAACGTTTGGAGCGATTTTTGCTAATTCTTTTCCTTCTTCAATCATTTTATCAGCTTCTAAGCTAATTACTTCTGCGCTTACAGGTCCTTCTATAAAGCTGCAAATTTCACGAATACGCTCATGGAAATCTACGCCTTCTTTTGCTACAAGTGATGGGTTTGTCGTTACTCCAGCTACTACACCTAATGCATTTGCCTCTTTAATTTCGTTAATGTTTGCTGTATCAATAAAAAATTTCATTTGTTATTCTTCCTTCCTAATTTTCATTTTATATTTATTTATTTTTTCTTAATAAGCTCCAATTCAATCGGAATAAATTTGTCCACTTTTTTACCTTGTGTTATCTCTTTTGCTGTTTCCATCGCCTTCTCTCCGATTAATTCCGGTTTTTGAGCGACTGTTGCTGCCATGCGCCCATCGTTAACCGCTTTTACAGCGTCGTCTGTTGCATCAAACCCAACAACAACCACATCTGTTTTGCCAGCAGATTTTAATGCCTCAAGTGCGCCTAATGCCATTTCATCGTTATGAGCAAACACTGCTTTTATATCGCCATTTGCTTGCAAAATATTTTCCATAACGGATAACCCTTTTGCACGATCGAAATCAGCTGCTTGTTTTGCTACTACTTTTAAAGACTTATCCGCTACGTTATGGAATCCTTTCCCACGCTCACGAGCAGCAGACGATCCAGGGATTCCTTCTAACTCAGCAACATTTGTTCCTTCACCAACTAATTCCCGAATGTAATCACTAGCCATTTGACCACCTTCAACATTGTTGGACGCAATGTGAGAAACAACTTTACCTGAATTCGCAACTCGGTCTACTGTAATAACAGGAACATTAGCTGCATTAGCTGCACTTACCGCTGAAGCAACAGCATCTGAATCGGTTGGATTAATAACAACTACATCGACACCTTTTTGAATTAAATCTTCAACATCGTTTGTTTGCTTCGCTGCATCATTTTGTGCATCAACAGCAATTAATTCAATGCCGCTATCTTTCGCTTTCTTTTCTGCACCTTTTTTCAACGTGACGAAAAATGGATTATTTAAAGTTGAAACAGAAAATCCAACTTTAATAGTTTTATTTCGACCTTTATCGCTAGAATCCTTTGCCCATTCTGGTGGTTCCATTGAACAACCAGCAGTAACTACCATGATGCATGCAACGAGTATCAGTAACCATTTTTTCATGAATTGTCCCTCCATTACGCTTCTTTTCGACGATCAATTAGTACAGCTAATAAGATTACAAGTCCTTTTACAACTTGTTGGAAGAAAGAAGATACGCCTAATAAATTCAAACCATTATTTAGCACACCAATGATAAGCACACCGATGAGTGTACCAACAATCCATCCTCTTCCACCAGAAAGACTCGTTCCTCCTAGTACAACTGCAGCAATTGCATCTAATTCGTAAGAAGTACCAGCAGTTGGCTGTGCAGAATCTAATCTTGATGTTAAGATAATACCTGCAAGCGCTGCCAAAACCCCGGAAAGACCGTAAATCATTACTTTAATTCTCGTAACATTAATACCTGATAAAGCTGCCGCTTCTTCATTTCCACCAATCGCAAATGTACGGCGACCAAACGTTGTTTTCTTTAAAATAAAGTACAGTACTGCAAAAGCGATCATCATTGTAACGGCTGGCACAGGAATACCAAGGAAATAACCACGGCCAAACATTTGGAACATTAAATGATCACCAAGACCAGTGATCGGACGTCCGTCCATATAAACAAGCGTCAACCCGCGAAAAATAGTCATTGTTGCTAAAGTCGCAATAAATGGAGCTACTTTTCCCTTCGCAATAATGATACCGTTTACAATCCCCATTACAAGACCTGCTAATAATCCAACTGCCATCGCAAGGAACGGATCCATGCCACTTGCCATCATTCCGGCAACAAGTGCACTTGATAATGCTAAAATAGAACCTACCGATAAGTCAATACCCCCAGTTAAAATAACGAAGGTCATTCCAAATGCAATAAGTGCATTAATCGATACTTGGCGCAGTATATTAAATAAATTTGGAAGTTCAATAAATGCTGGATTTAAAGCTGTAATTACTACGATAATTAACACTAAACCGATTAAAGAACCAAGTTGTTGTAATACATTCCCCTTCTTAGCCATATCTTACTCTCCCCCTGTAGCTAGTGCCATAATAGACTCTTGCGATGCCTGATCTTTCTCTAAAATACCAGCGATTTTCCCTTCATGAATGACGAGAACACGATCACTCATTCCTAAAACTTCTGGAAGCTCAGACGATACCATAATAACGGCATCTCCTTGCTCGGTAAGCTTATTCATAATAGAGTAGATTTCTTTTTTAGCCCCAACGTCTACACCTCTTGTTGGTTCATCTAAAATGAGTAACTGCGGATGAATACCTAACCATTTTGCAATTACAATCTTTTGCTGATTTCCACCAGAAAGAGATTTTACAGATTGCTCTCCGTTTGCTGCTTTCACATTGAGAAGCTTCATCATATCCTCTGTAAATTGCTGTTCTAAACCTTTATTAACAACGCTTCCCTTTGAAAGACTTTCTAAATTTGGTAAAGCTAAATTTTCACGAATCGAAAAATCTAACACAAGCCCTTCAGATTTTCTATCCTCTGTAATAAAGGCAATTCGTTGTCTAATCGCATCAATTGGACTATCAATTTTTACTTCTTGTCCATTCATAAAAATTTGTCCTGAATCAAGCGGTTCATATCCAAATATTGCTTTCATAATATCTGTGCGACCAGCTCCCATCAAGCCCGCAACACCAAGGATCTCACCTTTTCTAACTTGAAACGAAACATTTTCAAATTTCCCTGTTTTCGTTCCGTTACGCATTTCAAAAATCACTTCGCCAATTTGACTATTTCGTTCTGGATAACGTTCACCAATACTGCGACCCACCATCATGCTAACTACTTCATCAAATGACGTTTCCGGAATTAATCTTTTCCCTACATATTCTCCATCACGCAAAATCGTAATAGCATCACATATTGAAAAAATTTCTTCCATCCGGTGTGAAATATAAACGAATGAAACGCCCTCTTTACGCAATTTATTAATAACAATAAACAGCGTTTCAATTTCGCGATCTGTTAATGCTGCTGTAGGTTCATCCATAATAATAACGCTCGCCTTTGTCATTAATGCTTTAGCAATTTCAATAATTTGCTGTTGTCCAACAGATAATTCACCTGCTAGCATAGCGCCTTTCACTTGTAGACCAAGGTTCCCCAATTGCTGCTGGGCAATCGCATTCATTTGACGCGTACGTAAAATCCCCGTTTTCCCATACATTAACTCTTTTCCAAGAAACATATTCTCAGCCACCGTTAAATTCGGTAATATGTTCAACTCTTGATGGATAAATGCAATACCATATTCTTCTGCTTCTTTCGCATTTTTAAAAGTTCGTTCTTGTCCATCAATTGTGACTGTTCCACTGTCTTTTTTATATACACCTGTTAAAATCTTCATGAGCGTCGATTTCCCTGCTCCATTTTCCCCCATCAATGCATGGACTTCTCCTGTTTCAATCGTAAACTCCGCGTTTTTCAAAACAGGATTACTATTGAACGCTTTTGAAATATTTTTCATTTCAATGTGCATTCTCATCACATCCCTTTGTTAAAAAATCACTCCTGCATGTAAAATAACATTCGCGTAAGGCGTTGCTTCTCCAGTACGAATAATCGCCTTTGCTCTCTTTGTATGCTCTTTAAATTCCTTATGAGACACATATTCAAATGCAGGCTCTATTAATCGCATCTCAACTTCTTTATTTACTTCTTCATTATTTGTAATGACTTCTTCTGCTAATGTCACTTTTTCAATTGCCATATCATCAGCAACTACTTGTAATACGTCTAAAAAGCTAGGTTTTCCAATTTCTACTGCTAAATCGATTCGTTTTACTCCATCAGGAATAGGTAACCCGCAATCAGCAATTACGATCGTATCTGTATGTCCAAGTGAAGCAAGGACTGCAGCGATTTCGCTATTTAATACACCGTGCTTTTTCATCCGATAATCACCTGCACTTCACGTACTCTATCTCTCGTTGGCATACCGCCCTGTGCCCCAAGTTTCGTTACAGAAAGACCACCAGCAATATTTGCAAAACGAATAGCCTTTTGAAGTGTTTCTCCTTCAGAAAGCGCAACTGCTAACGCGCCGTTAAATGTATCACCAGCCCCAGTCGTATCCACTACATCTACAGCAATACTTGAAACTTGAACAACTTCCGTTCCGTTATGGAATCGAACACCGTTAGACCCTTCCGTCATCAATAACTTATTTGGATATTTCGCAAGCAACTCTTCAATTGGTGATGTAAAATCATTTAAAACGATGCGACATTCATGTTCATTCGGCGTAATATAAGTCGCTTTTTCTAAAATATCTTCTGATAAGATTTGTGCTGGAGCCGGATTCAACATAACTGGAATTTTATTCTCCTCACAAATAGACAGAACGTATTTTACTGTTTCAAGCGGAATCTCTAGTTGAAGAACAACCATATCTGCTTTTACAAGAAGGTCTTTTGAACGATCTACAATCGACTCATTTACAAGAGCATTTGCTCCTTGTACGACAACAATACTGTTATCCTCTTCTGCTAAAACAATATGAGCGATTCCTGTCGTTCTATCTGTAACCGGTACCACATAGTCGATAAAAACTCGTTCATTCTCTAAATTTTTTCTAACTACTGTTCCGTAATCATCATTTCCTACTGCACCAACCATCGCTACATTTGCTCCTAATCTAGCTGCAGCAACTGCTTGGTTGGCTCCTTTTCCACCTGGGATCGTATGAAACGCTTCACCAATTACCGTTTCTCCTGCTTTCGGCCGTATTTTTGAAACAGCCACTAAGTCCATTGAAATACTACCTACTACTGCAATATTTGGCATCTGTCTCATCTCCTTACTTCGTTGTATTTCGTTCTATAATTTCAATCGGTAAACGATAGTGTTTCTCTTCTAATGGATTGCCTTTCATCTGCTCTAACAACAATTCTGTTGCAATTTTCCCCATTTCATAAATTGGCTGTGCAACAGTTGTAATAGATGGATACATCATTTCTGTTAAAGAAATTCCATCGAATCCGATAATTTGTAAATCGTCTGGAATAGAAATTCCCTTTTGCAAGGCAGCCTTTACAATACCGATTGCAATTAAATCATTCCCAGCAACAATCCCATCAATATGCGGATATTCTTCCAATAATTCCACCGCGACCTGTTCACTATTAGCTGGATCGAATGTACTCTCTGCAATCATATAAGAAAGATTTTTTTGCGTAATAACGTCTACAAAACCTTCAAAACGTTCATTAGCTGTGCTCACATCACGTGGTCCGCGAATATGTGCAATATGTTTACAACCTTTGTCTATTAATAACTTTGTCGCCGCCTGACTCCCTGCATAGTTATCTGCATATACAGTAGGAATGCGCTCATTAAACATACGGTCAATCGCAACAACTGGAATAGACAAATTCATGTAATTAACACTATTTTGTGGATTCGTTGCCACAATAAACCCATCCACATTATTTTGTCTAAGTACATCAATGTATTGTTTCTCTTTTTCTAAACTTTCATCAGAGTTACAAAGGACAACTGTGTAACCTTGCTTATGTGCTACATCTTCTACGGCACGTGCAACTTCTGGAAAGAATGGATTCACGATATTCGGAACAACTAAGCCAATTAAACGAGATTTTTTATTATATAAAGAACGTGCTACTGTACTAGGCTTATAATCTAGCATTTCAATTGCTCGCTCTACTTTCTTTAATGTATCCTCATGAACATATCCATTTTTATTTAACACTCTGGAAACGGTCGCAACAGATACCCCTGCTAATTTTGCAACGTCTTTAATCGTACTCATTCTCTTTTCTCCTCATTTCATGTAACCGTTTACACAAAATAATATAACTTATTTATAAAAATACGTCAATCATTTCTCATAAAAAAGCTTTTAAGGTTATACTCAAAAAAAGCACCGCCATAAGGCGATGCTTTTTCATTACGAAGATGATACAGCTCGTTCGTTCTCTTCCACAGCAGGCTCTTCAGCACCTTTTTTACGATCAGACAGTTTAATCTTCTGTAAGAAAATCGTAAAGATTGCACCTACTATGATAAATACTAATCCTGTTAAGAATACAGTATGAAGTGAGTCTACTAAAGAGCTTTTCAAAATTGGTACGATGCTATTAGCGAATGCTTCTGGCATTTGCTTTAATGCTTCTGGATTAAAGAGCATCGAATATAGACCTTGTGGGTCTGTATGAATCATATCTTTAAATTTTGTTACCATTTGTCCCGCTTCTTTCGGGAATGTATCTAGTACAGGTATTAATTTATTTGTTAATGTTGTACCTGAAGTGTTATTCATAATTGATCCTAAAATTGTAATACCGAATGTTCCACCGATTTGACGGAAGAATTGGCTTGATGATGTTACAACACCAAGATCTTTTTTCGGGAAACTTTCTTGTAACGCCAATGTTAATGTTGGCATAACAAGACCCATTCCTAAACCGATAACCATCATATAAACAGTAGCGGTAAGCTTAGTTGTGTGCATATCCATCGTTGTTAATAACCCAAAACCACCAGCCATAATAAGCATCCCTGTAATAATTTGTGGTTTCACACCAACTTTTAATACAAGTTGACCACCGATAATACTCATAACAATCATTGTAATCATCATCGGTGTCATAATCGTTCCTGATTCAGCAGCACTTACTCCTACAATTCCTTGCATAAAGAATGGTACGAACATAATAGCACCGAACATTCCGATGCTCATAAAGAAACCGATCGCATTCAGTATTGTAAACGTGCGATTTTTAAAGAAATGCATCGGTAAAATTGGTTCTTCAGCTTTCGTTTCAACGATAATAAAGCTAACAATACCAATGGCAGCTAGTGCAAATAGCCCGATAATTTGCCAAGAACCCCATGGGTAATCTTTCCCACCAAACGTTAAAGCAAGTAATAAACTTACAACACCGAGAATCATCGTGAAGATTCCAGCGATATCAATTTTAATTGGTCCTGTTTGTTTATGTGCTTTTAATCCCATTGCGATAAAGATTGTCGCTAAAATACCAACTGGTAAGTTAATATAGAATACCCATCTCCAGTTCACTGCGTCTACAATCCAACCACCAACTTGTGGTCCAATTACAGAAGCAAGACCGTATAGCGCACCAAAAATACCTTGCCACTTAGCACGTTCTTTACCCGTGAACATATCCCCGATAATAATCATAGCCATTGGCATCATAATACCGCCACCAAGACCTTGAATACCACGGAAAATAATTAATTCTGTCATACCGTTTGCCATACCACATAACGCTGAACCAACCATAAAGATAATTAATCCTGCTATATATACGTTACGACGCCCAAGTAAATCCGCTAATTTACCTGCAATCGGTACAACCGTTGTTGATGTTAACATATAAGCTGTTGTTAACCATGTCATTAAACTTAATCCGCCTAGTTCACCTACGATACGCGGCATTGCTGTACCAACGATTGTTCCGTCCAATGCAGCAAATAGCATCGCGATTACTAAACCGATTAACAACAACTTTCTATTCTGATTTTCTTGTTGCTCCATGTAATCTCCTCAATTCCTCTTAATTTTTCTCTTTTTTCTCTGGTGTCCCGCAAATAATTGTTTCTAGCTTTTCAAAGAGGCGTAACAAATCTTCCCTCTCTTGTAATTCTAAGTGTGAGAAATATTTTGCAATATGCTCATTACGAGCCGCCATCGCCTCTTCTACTGTAGCTTTCCCCTTTTTAGTTAGCTCAATGACAACTACGCGGCGATCATTATCGTCGTGATAGCGCTCTACTAATCCATGATCAATTAAACGGTCAATCATTACTGTAATTGCACTTGGTTTTACGTACATTTTTTCCGCTAATTGTGTCGCTCTTGAAGCTCCATAATGATCTAAAATCTTTAAAATATAAAACTGCGGTGGTGTAAGTCCTGATGCTTGCATTTGTTCTAATAGCTCTGTTTGCATTTTCTTTCCTATAGCAAATGTAAGAGCTTGAATCTTATCAATATGAGTCATATCATTTGGCATGTTATCCACCTCTTATTTAAGCAATAAAATATTTAACGTATTTAAATATTAATCCTACAAACAAACTACGTCAACATTTTTTTATAAAAACGTTTACATTTCTGTCACAAAGTTGTATAATTTTCGTCGAAGTTAATATTGACAGTCACGGAGAATCGGAGTATACGGCTATGAATCATAAAAAAGGGAACTTTTTTATATTTCATAGCCTTTTTGTATTCTCTCTGTCTTAAAACGCTTCCAATTAATTAGGGGAGGATTTTTATTTTATGTTTTTCACACAATTATTTAAACCTGCGCCCCACGCAGAACGCTTACCTGCTGATCGCACTGATAGCGAATATCGTAAATTGCGTTTACAAGTATTCTTGGGCATCTTCATCGGTTATGCGGGTTACTACTTTGTTCGAAAAAACTTTTCACTCGCAATGCCATACTTAATCGAACAAGGCTTTAGTAAAGGAGAACTTGGGGTTATCCTTTCAGCAGTATCTATCGCTTACGGATTAAGTAAATTTCTTATGGGTATCGTATCCGATCGTTGTAATCCTCGCTATTTTTTAGCAGCTGGGCTATTTTTATCAGGTATCATTAATATTATTTTCGGCTCATTTTCTTTCATTACAACGAGCATTGCACTTATGTTTGTACTTCAGTTTTTAAATGGATGGGTACAAGGTATGGGATGGCCTCCTTGTGGCCGTACGATGGTTCACTGGTTCTCCGTTAGTGAACGTGGTACAAAAATGTCTATTTGGAACGTCGCTCATAATGTCGGCGGCGCGCTTATGCCTTCTCTCGTTACATTAGGCTTATATTTCTTTGCAAATGACTGGAAAAGTATATTTTACTTCCCAGGTATTCTTTCGATTTTAGTTGGGATTTATGTATTAATTACAATGAGAGATACACCTCAATCTTGCGGATTACCTTCTATTGAAGAACATACTGGGGAATATCCATCAAATGAAAAAGTAAAAGATCGCGAACGCGAACTTTCGGTAAAGGAAATTTTATTTAAATATATATTAAACAATAAGTTTTTATGGTATATCGCTATCGCTAACGTTTTTGTTTATTTCGTTCGTTACGGCGTTGTAGACTGGGCTCCTACTTATTTAGTAGAAGAAAAAAGCTTTACTCATAGTAGCTCACGTACAGCTTATGCTCTATATGAATGGGCTGGTATTCCAGGTACACTTCTTTGCGGATGGATGAGTGATAAACTGTTTAAAGGGCGCCGCGCACCTGCTGGTATTTTATTTATGGTCGGTGTATTCATTGCCGTTCTTGTTTACTGGCTGAATCCTGCTGGTCACCCAATCATTGATAGTATCGCACTTGTTTCCATTGGATTTTTAATTTATGGACCTGTTATGTTAATCGGTCTACACGCGCTAGACTTAGCACCAAAAAAAGCTGCTGGAACTGCCGCTGGTTTAACTGGTTTCTTCGGTTACCTAGGCGGAGCTACTTTTGCTAGCGCAGCTATGGGCTTTATTGTAGATGGATTCGGATGGGACGGCGGATTCATCTTACTACTTGCATCTTGCGTACTTGCAATGTTCTTCCTTGCTCTTACTTTAAATACAGGATCTGCAAAGTCAAAACAAGCTTAAACAAAATATAATATGTAAAAAAACAAACATAAAAATAGCTCTTAGCGTTTACATACATGCTACGAGCTATTTTTTATTTACAATCCTTTTCTTACTATTTATAACAACCAATTCCTTCCCTACTATAAAATTAAAACATTTGCTGAAACATCTTTACTAAAACAGCTAACATAACAGATCCAGCAAATCCACCTAAACAAATAAGCCCCACACCTTGGCTATATGATAAATTTTGTAATGCTTTCATCTTCTTCATCCTCCCTATATCCCCTTTGATATTCTTATTTTATCAATGGAAAAAATTTCATAACATCGATTTCGCTGACAACTAACTTACAAATTTGTAAGTTAACAATTTCCCTCTAAATTTATATATCTATTATGTCCACACTTTCCCCCTTTATACACAAAAAAAGACCTTGAATTATATCAAGGTCTTGCTTACATTACAGAATATCTCACTCAATTTATTTTATCCCGCTATTTGTGGGCAGTAAGACCCACACCTCAAAATTCAGCGAAAGCAAAGAAGTTAGGTGGGAGTCGGGCTGCCCGTAAATGCCCGATTGGTGAAGGCTAATAATCAATGGGGGATGAACAAAACCCCTCACTGATTAAAGTTTCACTTTATAATCATCACCGGGCATTTCACACGCTTCGCTATTTTATGACTTACACTACCAAGCACCATCTCTTGCAATGTATTTAGCCCTCTACTCCCAGCAATAACAAGATCTATATCACCTGTATTTACATATTGAACAATCGTATCTCCTGGATCGCCATGTAGAATCGTAATTTTGTAGGTAATGTTCCCTTTCTTTAATAAACTCTCAATCTCTTTTAATTTATCTTTTCGACTAGCTGATATTGTTTCTAAATCCGTTTGTCCTTGTATAATATCTGATTTTGCCGTTCTATTATCTACTACGTACACAACTTCAACATGTGTTTCTTCGTTAAATTTCGCAATATATGTTGCATGCTCGGCTGCTCGAAGTGCATGTTCAGAACCATCACATGCTAATATAATTTGTTTGTACATATGCTGAATCCCCTTTTCGTTATCCTACCCGTATTATATAATAAAGCCTCCTAAAAAGGAGGCTTTATTAACTAGCAATTTTCTTATTATAAGTAGCTAAATTTGAAACAATCTGCGAGCTTCGTTCATTTAACCCTGTGATCCTTACTTTCACACCGTTCTGTTCATACTTCATTATAACTTTATCAATTGCCGCTACTGCTGAATCATCCCATACATGTGCATGAGTAAAGTTCATCTCAATTTCTTTCACATCTTCATTGTATGAAAAAGCATTTATATACTCTGTCGTAGATGCGAAAAAAAGTTGACCGTGAATTTCGTATATTTTCTTATTTTCAATATACGAATGTTTCACGTGAATCTTTGCCATATTGAATGCAAATAAAACTGCACTAATTACTGTTCCGATAATTACACCTAATCCTAAATTATGTGTGATTAGGACAATGACAACTGTTACGATCATAACAAAAGCGTTTCCTTTTGGTACTTTATGAATCGTTGCTACAGAGTGCCAATCAAACGTCCCAATCGAAATCATAATCATAACAGCAACTAAAGCAGCCATCGGAATATGAACAACGTAATCACCTAAAACAAATAGCAATACGATTAAAAAACCACCGGCTACAAACGTCGATAATCTCCCGCGCCCACCTGATTTAATGTTAATAACAGATTGTCCAATCATTGCACATCCTGCCATTCCTCCGAAGAAACCAGCGACAATGTTTGCAATACCTTGGCCACGTGCTTCCTTATGTTTATTACTTTCCGTATGTGTCATATCGTCTAAAACCGAAGCCGTTAATAATGACTCTAGTAAACCAATAATTGCAAGCATAACTGAGTACGGTAATATAATCCCTAATGTCTCAAGTGTAAACGGTACATGAGGAATACTAAAGAATGGTAATTCTTTCGGTAAGCTTCCCATATCCCCTACTGTTTTCAACTGTAATCCGCTCATAAGTGCAATACTTGTCACAATAATAATTGAAATAAGTGTAGACGGTACAGCCGTCGTAATACGTGGAAATAAATATATAATTGCAAGTCCTAATGCGACAAGTGCATACATTTGCCAAGTTGCATTTTTAAAATGCGGCAATTGCGCTGTAAAAACTAAAATACCAAGTGAATTTAAAAAACCACTCATAACTGATTTCGGAACAAACTTCATAAATGAACTAAGTTTGAATACCCCAAAAATAATTTGGACAATACCTGTTAATATTGTCGCAGCGAATAAATATTGTAAACCGTGATCTTTCACGAGCGTCACCATTAATAACGCCATTGCACCTGTTGCCGCTGAGATCATCCCAGGCCTGCCGCCCACAAACGAAATTGTAACCGCAATACAAAAGGCTGCGTATAATCCAACGGTCGGATCTACGCCTGCAATAACAGAGAAAGCTATCGCTTCAGGAATTAACGCTAAAGCAACAACAATTCCCGATAGCATGTCCCCCCTCACATTTGAGAACCATTCATTTTTTATAGTTTGAAACAAAATAACACTCCTCTACTCTTTTGTAATTTGATTTTCTCCGTAAGAAAATCAGAGCCGACTGCACGAAGGCTATTATATAACGAGTAAAGGATTTTTTACTATGTAAAATTTTCCTAAAGAAAAGACGCTACCTTCGTAGCGTCTTTTCTCATTTCATCCCGCTATTTGCCGGGCAGTAAGACCCCACCTCAAAATTCAGCGAAAGCAAAGAAGTTAGGTGGGGGCGGGCTGCCCGTAAATGCCCGATTGGTGAGGGCTGATAATCAGTGGGCAATGAACAAAACCCCCACTGATTAAAGTTTCACTTTATTAATGTCCACCGTGACCTTGACCATTTTCTTGAACAATCTCTAACCTCTCATCTAATATCCCTTGTGTTTCAAATGAAATATTTTCAGTATTCCCTAATAAGAACCCATGATTGTATGGACCAAGTGTCGGATCACCTTTGAATTTCGGCTGAATAGTAGCAAGGAAGTCATAAACTGGTTGTGAAGCTTTTCCTTCCTCTAATAAGATAACAGGGGCATGTTTACCCATATGTGAAAAAGGGGCTCCCGCAATTGCTAAGTCTGGTGTTTCGCTTGAAACAAACGACAAACCGTGACCAGGTTTTGTGAATCCCCAGCCAAATTTCGTTTTTTCATCTTTAAATTTCGCAAATGCAATCGAATTTTCTGTTGGAGTCTCCCCACTAATACGTGTTACTTTCCCATATTTACTTAACTCTTTTTCTACTTCTTTTGAAATGATTTTTTCTGGTCCTAACACATATATATTCGCTTTATCTTTTCTCATTTTCAATGCCTCGATTGTCGCTTCTGGCACTTTATCCTTTTCTACATATAAAAGTGGTTCTGGCATATGAGAAATCCAATTTACAGCTGGCATTGTATATAAACGTCCTTCTTCTTCAGATGAACCAATAATAACGCTATTTGGATAACTCCCTGTTATATCGGCATATTCTTTATCAACATCTTTCGCAAATTTAGCTGAATCCGTTTCTTTTATTTGCTTTACTTTATAGTCTTTTAATTGATCTAGGCTAGCTGCACCTACATCACCCATCACCATAATTTGCGTTCCATCTTTCGTTCCGAGCGGATTTAATCTTTTTATTTCTTTTAACGTCATTTCGGATACCTTTTCTTTTTCTATAAATAATATAGGTCCGTTGTTTGGATGATGGATAAGATCGGCACTTGCAATACCTAATTGCCATTCGTTCACTGGCACTAAAATAACCGCGCCTGGTTGATTCTCTTTATGAGTTGCTGGCCATATCGTTTGCGAAGTTAATACTGCCATTTTGAGTGGATCATTTGTATTTAATCTCGTCACATTTTTTAAACTTGTCGTTAATAAATCATTCGATGCCCCGCTATTCATTTCTTTCGGCGCAGTTACCTCCTGATTCATTTTCATTTCCTTTTGCTCTGTTTTCTTCTCTTTTGTAGATTCATGATTTTTATGGTCTGTATTCGTTTGTCCACATGCAGCAAGACCAACTGCTGTAATGATCGTTACTCCCAAAATTCGAGTCATTTTTTTCATTATACCGCCTCCGTAATAATCATTTTCGAGCCAATATGATTACCTAAAATGAAATTTCAACTTTACGATAACAAGCAATTCTGAAGAAATTATGCAGATGCATCATAATCTGCACCATTTCTTCATGAGTTTGACTTACAATTTAAGTAATAACTACAAATGCGGAGGTACTCTATGATCGATATACTACTCGTAGATGATGAACCGAGAATGCTTGAATTATTAACGCTTTATCTTACTCCAATCGGATATAACTGCGTATGTGCAGTATCCGGAGAAGAAGCTATTTCACATATAGAAAATCGAAACTTTAAATTTGTTTTACTCGATATTATGATGCCAAAGATGGACGGATGGGAAACGTGCAAAAGAATTCGATCATTTAGTAACGTTCCAATCATTATGGTAACTGCTCGTGATCAAACGGTAGATGTCGTTCAAGGATTAAAACTTGGAGCAGATGATTATGTAACAAAACCTTTTCATGAAGAGGAGCTCTTTGCAAGAATTGAAGCTGTTTTACGGCGTACGAATCAACATGCGCAAATCCAATATCACGGCATTTTATGGGATGAGGCAAAACATTTTGTATCTGTCCATGATGAAGAACTTCTTCTCACTCCAATCGAATTCTCTTTGCTCGGATTATTTTTACGTCATGTGAACTACGTATTGAGCCGCGATCAGCTCATTGAGCGAATTTGGGGATTCAATACAAATACAGAAGATCGCACAGTCGATTCACATATTCGTAATTTACGTGATAAATTACGGAAAGTAAATTTCCCTATTGATCATCATTTAAAGACTGTATACGGAGTAGGTTATCGATGGATTGATACCCTAGAGTAAGGAGCAAAGCGATGAAACGAATCTCTATTCAATTCGGATTTTATTTTCTAATTGTCACACTTTTAATCGAAAGCGTTCTATTTGTTTTGCTCTATTATAGCCTTGTAAACAATAGAGTAAATGAAGAAATGACAGCTTTATTAAAGCGAGGAAATAGTCACCGAGATGTCCTTGAAAAGTATTTTGACAGGCAAACAATCTCCCATGTCGCTTTAATGGAATCCGAAGCCGAAACAACTGTCGTTATTACAAATGCAAATAAGGATGTACTAGCTAAATCTAATGAAATAAATACCACTATAAAAAAACATATTGAAAGCATGCAAACACGAACAGATCATAATGGAGCAATTATAGAAAATCATTGGAAAACATCTAATTATATATGTACAGTGAGTCCCATTGTAGTAGATGGCACCATAGAAGGCTATGTATATATGTTTCTCGGAACGGAATCAATCGAAGAAATGGTTAACGGGCTAACAAGACAATTCATTATCGCCGGAGTCATTACTTTTCTATTAACAGCCATCACCATCTTTCTATTATCACGTTTGTTAACAAAACCATTGTTACACATGAAACGAGCGACTGAAAAAATGAGTAAGGGTGATTTATCCGTTTCATTAACGACTACTCGAAATGACGAAATTGGTGAACTAGCCCAATCCATCCAAACTCTCGCAAATGATTTACATTATATGAAAACGGAACGAAGCGAATTTTTAGCGAGTGTTGCCCATGAATTGCGAACACCTTTAACGTACGTAAGAGGTTATGCTGATATTGCATTAAAAGACAGTACAACTCCTGAGCAACGTTTACGATACTTATCCATTATTAAAGATGAATCTGATTACATTACAAACTTAGTTCAAGACTTATTTTTACTTGCACAAATGGAAAAACATAGTTTTTCTATTCAAGCAACAGAAGTGCATGTTCAGTCTTTTCTTACTCGCATAACCGAAAAAGTAAACGCGATGTTCGAAGAAAAGCATATTAAAGTTTCTTTCGCTTGTCCTCCTTCACTGCTAGTAAAATTAGATGAACAGCGATTCGAACAAGTTGTAGTAAACATTTTAAATAACGCTTATAGACATTCAAAAGAACATTCTCATATCAACATTTCTGTTACAGAAGAACATAAACGTATTTTCATCAAAATTAAGGACGAAGGTGAAGGTATTCCTAAAGAAGACCTCCCTCACATTTTCGACCGCTTTTATCGTGTTGATAAAGCAAGAACACGTGCTACAGGCGGAACCGGTTTAGGACTTTCTATCGTGAAGGAAATTGTAGAACTACATGGCGGAAATATTACTGTCACAAGTGACGTTGACCGTGGGTCTTGTTTTACAATTTCATTGCCATTTATGTAGAAACACGACTATCATCAATAGTCGTGTTTTTTATCATTTTACCTTATAATATAAATTTACAAATTGTCCAAAACGTTTTGTATCCGTTAAAGTTAAATTAATTTCCGGATTCTTTTCTTGAAATAACGGCACTCCAGAACCTAATATATGAGGTGTAATCGTAACAACATATTCATCAATTAGATTATTCTTAAAAAATTCTCTTAGTAGACTCCCTCCACCGACCATCCATATTTTAGATCCTTCCTGCTCTTTTAACTTTTTTACAAACTCTACTACATCTTCATTTACAAACTCCAGATTTCCATTTGAGCCTTTTTCTGAACGAGAAAAAACATAACATGCTTTATCTAGGTACGGGAATGTTTCTGTATGCTCTACTACATAATCGTACGTTTTCTTTCCCATAATTATTGTATCAATCGTTTCGTACATTTCTGTATAACCGTTGTCTCCTTCTCCTTCCGTTTCCATTAACCACTGTAAATCATCATCTTCTTTCGCAATATATCCATCTAAGCTCGCTGCAATAAATAAAACAACTTCACGTGACATATTTTTTCCTCCTTGTATCTCATCTTGATAACATTATGATGTAAACAATATACTAACAATAAAACATGACAATTTACGTCATGTTAAAAAAGAAAAAAGGTGATGTATTTGTCAAAAGCAAAACGTTTATTAGATATTCTTATATTTGCTTCCGCGAAAAAAACATTTACAGCTCAAGAAATAGCTGATGAATTTAATATTTCCGTTCGTACTGTCCATAGATACATTTTAGATTTAAGTGATATGGGATTACCGATTTATGCTGAACAAGGTCGCAACGGAGGATATAAAGTATTAACGAATAGAGTAATTCCCCCTATTTTATTTACGGAAGAAGAAGCGGTCTCCATCTTTTTTGCTTTTCAATCTTTAAGCTACTACCGAGACTTGCCTTTTAACACAGAAATCAATTCTGTTACTCATAAACTGTATAGCTCTCTACAAAATGACGCGAAAGCTAAAGTTGATACAATACGTTCTTATATCGCTTTTTGGAACCCTAAAAGGACAATTGATACCCCATTTTTAAAAGAAGTGTTAACAGCCGCTATTGAAAACAAAAATCTACACTTTCAATACGAATCTAAAGCAGGAATAAAAACAAAACACGTTCACCCTATCGGTATATATGCTCACGATGGTTTATGGTATTTGCCATCCTATGACTACAGTCGAAACAAAGTATTGCTGTATCGCGTGGATCGTATTCTTTCCATATTATCGACCGAAGAAACTAAAGATGAGTTTATGAATTTAGAAGAATGGTTCGCCTCTAACTCTAACGTAATAAACGTTCCTACTCAGTTACATGTTTTACTAAGGGCAGAGGGCGTGCGCCAATGTAAAAGCGTTCCTTACCTTGAAGAGCTCGTTGTAGTAAACGAAGATGGGACCGGATATATAAATTCAACAATTGATAAAGGAGAAATTAATTTTATTACGCCTCTATTTTATCGGCTTGGAAAAGATGCACAAGTTTTAGAACCGCAAGAATTGATAGATGGTTTACGTATACATGCGAAAGAAATTTTAAATATGTATGAAAACTAAAAAAGCTGCTAAATATAAGCAGCTTTTTTAGTCTATTTGTTCCTATTGTTTTACTATTGACGAATATGAATCCACCAACGATATGCCGCATTCATATTTTCAGTACCACCATTCTCTCTTTCTAAAACAAAAAACGTGAGCGCCCTATTCTCACGTTTTTACATTTCACTTTATCCCGCATTAACGGGCAGTAAGACTCCTATCTCAAAATTCTGCTATAAAGCAACGAAGTTAGGTAGGAGATCAACTGCCCGTAAAAGCCCGATTGGTGAAAGCTAATAATCAGTGGGGATAAACACCCCCACTGATTAAAGTTTCACTTTATTAATTCAATTGTTTCTGTAACCTTTATACTATCTTTTACAGATTGAACAATTGTGCAATTTTTCACTGCAAGTTGCAACGCCTTGTCCAACTGCTCTTCTGTAATATTTTCCGCTTTAATTTTATAGTGCAAATGAACACTTTCAACTGGTTTTGATAGAGCGTCACTTCTACCAATTTCAGTTTCAATTGTAAACGTATCGTATGTAATACGTTTTTTCTCTAAAATTGTGCGAAAGACAATTGCACTACATCCTGCGATAGAAGAGATTAGTAATTGTAACGGTGAATATCCGTTTTCTTTTCCAATCGCTAATTGACCATACGATAAATCTGCTTCTATATCATCGTGTTTGATTGTTAGTTTCATTTGTTTTTTCCATCTCCACTTTCATCGGTTTCTTCCGTTTCTTACTTATATAATAATATATGTAGCAGAAAATGATAAATGGAATACCACAATATAACGCCATTCTTTGTTCTGGAATAAACGCTAAACTAATAACAACGATACTATTTGTAATTAAAGCTAAAATTGGAACAAGCGGGTATAGTGGTGTTCTATACTTTAAGTCCTCTAATTTTCCTCCGCCTTTTAAATATTGACTTCTAAAGCGAAGTTGCGATAAAGCAATAATGATCCAACTTGAAACAGCAGATAAACCAGCTATAGACAATAAGTACATATATACTGTATCTTCTGCAAGGAAGCTTGTTAATAAGGATAACGCCGCAACAGCAATCGTTACGACTAGCGCTGTAATCGGAATACCACGTTTATTTACTTTCTTGAAAGAAGTTGGTGCCATTCCTTCATTTGCAAGTGACCATAGTATACGCGTTGCTGCATATAATCCTGAGTTCGCTACAGATAATAAAGCGGTAATAATAACGAAGTTCATAATATCCGCTGCATATGGAATACCGATTTTATCAAATACAACTACGAATGGACTTTCAATTATCCCTGCTTCTTTCCAAGAAATTAACCCTACTAAAATTGTCATTGTTAAAATGAAGAATAACATAATGCGCCATACTGTATTACGAATTGCGCGTGGAATTGTTTTTTCAGGATTCTGACTCTCTCCTGCTGCAATCCCGATTAACTCTGTTCCTTGGAAGGAAAAGTTAACTGTAATCATCGTAAGAAGCACTGCAGCTAGTCCATTTGGGAATAGCCCACCATCACTTACAAAGTTAGAGAAAAGAGGCGCTGCTTCTTTTCCGTCGTATGGTAAAAATCCTAGTAATGCGCTACCACCAAGTAGAATGAATGCAATAATTGTAACTACTTTAATGCTAGAGAACCAAAACTCTAATTCAGCATAACTTTTCGCTGATATTGCATTTGAAGCATATAAAATAACCCCGAATACGAGACACCATACCCAAACATCAACATTCGGAAACCATCTTTTCATCATTAAACCGATCGATGTTAATTCTAATCCTACTGTTACTGCCCAACCAATCCAGTATAGCCAGCCGATCATAAACCCAGTTCCTGGTCCAATAAACTTCGTCGCATACTTTTGGAAAGATCCTGAAACTGGCATTGCTACCGTTAGCTCTCCAAGACAAAGCATTGTTAAATACATAATAAATCCGCCCACTAAATATGAAAGGATGGCTCCCCCTGGTCCAGCCTGATTAATGGTGTAACCTGAACCTAGAAAAAAACCAGTTCCGATTACTCCACCTAGTGCGATCATAAATAAATGTCTACTCTTCATCGTACGATGTAATTTCTCATTCGTTGTTTGCTGCATCTTAATCCTCCCCCTACAAGTACCCCTATCTCTTTTTAAAATTTTCTGATAATAAAAATATACACGAAAGCGATTACAATTTCTATATAAAATTAACACTTTTCTGATAAAATAATATAAAAAATCGAATTATTGCAAGATTTAGATACTATTTAGAGGAAAATAAGGAGAAACAAGGGAAAACCCTTACATATATTGTAAGAGTTAACGAAGCTCTAATCTTCTCGATAAAATTGATAAACTATAATTTACGATAAAGTACATACAAGCTACTACTATAAACGTTGGGATCATATAATTTACATTCTGCCCGCTAATAATTTGAGCATTATGCATAAGCTCTGGTAATGATATAACAACTGCAAGCGATGTATCTTTCAGCAATGAAATAAACTGACTGACAAGCGGCGGGACCATTCTTCTTAATGCTTGTGGTAAAATAATATGCCAAAGTGCTTGAACATACGTTAATCCTGAAGATCTTGCAGCCTCAATCTGTCCTTTTTCAATAGATAATAAACCACTTCGAACAATTTCAGATATCATTGCTGCTTCAAATATTGTTAAAGCAACAATTGTAGCTGTTATAATTTCTAATTTCAATCCTGCTTCTGGCAGTGCAAAATATGTGAAAAATATAATTAAAAGTAGTGGTAAATTTCGAATCACTTCAACGATAATTCCTAAGACTTGTGAGACGACAGGTATTTTCATGTAGCGCAATATCCCTATTACACTACCAATAATAAAGCTAAGCACAATTGCTACGAGTGCTACCTCTAACGTTATAAGTAATCCTTTTAATAAAAACAGAATATGATCACCTGTAATTGCTCCCTTAAAATCCATTTACACCGCCTCCTTTGCTAAGCGTTTTTCTAAATAACGCACTAGCATACTGAGCGGAATTGTTAATATTAAATAAAACATCCCGACAAATATATAGACATCAAACGTAACAAACGTCTTCGTTGAAATTAAATCTCCTTGATACATCAAATCCGTACCAGCGATAATTCCGAGTATGGAAGAGTTTTTTACTAAATTGAGAAATTGATTTCCTAAAGGAGGGATTACGATTTTCATCGCTTGAGGTAAAACGACATGGTACATCGCTTGCGTATAAGTCAATCCTGAGGAACGTGCTGCTTCCATTTGACCTTTTGCTACGGATAAAATACCGGCGCGAATGACTTCCGCAATAAACGATGCAGTATATACAGTAAGCGTAACTGTCCCTGCTACAAAACCATTTAAAGTGATTCCTATTACAGGTAAAGCAAAATAGAATATAAATGCAATTAATACGAGTGGAATATTCCTTACAAACTCTACAAAAGCAGATCCGATCCAATTTAAAACGCGAATAGGTGCTATACGCATTACCGCCAAAATAACTCCTAAAATAAAACTTCCTATTAATGCAAGTACACTAGACATTACTGTATATTTAAATCCTTCTACATACATATCAATGTTATTCGTTAATATAGAAAAATCAGGCACATATTCTCCCCTCTTTCTTTACAAGAAGAGGATGAGCATCTCTCATCCTCTCATTCTTATTATTTATTCCAATTAGTGTCACTTTATTTTTCTTGTTTTTGACCGATCCATTTTTCATATAATTTATCGTATTCTCCATTAGCTTTCATATCTTTTAATAAACTATTAATCTCTTTTGTTAAATCCTCTGCACCCTTTTGCACTGCAATTCCGTATGGTTCATCCGTAAAAATTTTCCCTACAACTTCATAATTAGCATCTTGTTTTGCCATTCCGTAAAGAATTGCATTATCTGTCGTTAAAACATCACCTTTCCCCGCTTTTAACGCTGTAAATGCCTCACTATAATTTTCAAATTCTAATACAGTCGCTTCTGGTGACTTTTGACGAATGTTATTTGTAGATGTTGAGCCCTTTACAGCTAATACTTTCACACCTTGTTTTATATCATCAATACTCTTAATATTGCTTCCTTTTTTCACAAGTAACGATTGCCCTGCTTTAAAATATACATCTGAAAAATCAACTTCTTTTTTACGTTCTTCCGTAATTGTCATTGTTGCGATAATTGCATCAATATCTCCATTTTTCAGTAGTGGAATACGCGTTTTAGACGTTACTTCTTTTAATTCTAATTTCTTTTCATCTCCAAGGATTTTTTTCGCAAGCGCCTTTGCGATATCAACATCAAATCCTTCTACCTGACCTGTTGAAGGATTTTTCAATCCAAATAAGTTCGTATCATTCTTCACCCCGACTACTAGTTTCCCGCGCTTTTTAATTTGCTCAACAGCCCCGCCTTGCTTCGTATTCGTTTCCTTCGCCTCATCTTTTTTACTTCCGCACCCGGCAACGACAAGTACGAATAAACATGAGAATACAATTAAGGTAAACAACTTTTTCATTTTAAGCATGAAATTCCTCCTTTAATGGTTTAACACCCGACTTAAAAACAAACGAGCTCTTTCTTGTTCAGGATTCGCAAAGAATTGTGCTGGTGTTGTATCTTCAATAATTTGACCTTCATCCATAAATAAAATCCTATCTGCTACTTCACGTGCAAATCCCATCTCATGTGTGACGACAACCATCGTCATGCCTTCTTTGGCTAATGCTTTCATAACATCAAGTACTTCTCCGATCATCTCTGGATCAAGAGCAGACGTAGGCTCATCGAATAGCATAATTTCCGGCTGCATTGCGAGTCCCCTAGCAATCGCTACCCTTTGCTGTTGTCCACCAGATAATTGATGCGGATATACACTAGCCTTCTCCGGAATTCCTACTTTCTCTAAATAAAACATCGCTGTTTTCTCAGCTTCCTCTTTTGAAACTTTATTTACTTTAATCGGTGCTAGTGTAATATTTTGAAGAACCGTTTTATGTGGATATAAATAAAAATGTTGAAAGACCATCCCGATATTTCGGCGTAATTCATTCATATTTGATTTCGCATTGTGTACCTCCGTATTTTGTACAATTAACTCTCCATCTGTAATGGTCTCTAACTGATTTATACACCGAAGCAACGTGCTTTTTCCTGATCCTGAAGGCCCAACAACTACTACTACTTCACCTTTTTTCATTTGCACATTAATATCTTTTAAAACTTGAAAGTTACCATAATATTTATTTACATTACGAAACTCTATCAACATACTCCCCCCTTCCACTAACAAAGCATGTACATTCTTTTTATATTCAAAAATAGGCAAAAAAATAACTTTCAGCCTCATTTTTCCCATAAAAAAAGCAAAGGGATTTTCCCTTTGCTTTTTCATTTCTATTCTATTAAGATACTTCTTCTTTCTTATCTTTTCCGTATTCATGCTCCCAGAAATCTGCATTTTTAATTCCTAACGACTGCGGATCGAATACTGGATCTTTTCCTTCTTTTTTCTGCTTTTCATAATCCTTTAATGCGATCAATGCCGGTTTTTGTAATAATAGAATCGCAATAATGTTCACCCATGCCATAATTCCTACACCAATATCTCCTAAAGCCCATGCTGTTGCTGCTGTTTTTACACAACCGTAGAATACAACTCCTAAGAATACAAACTTTAGTACGATAGACATCCAAGGACGGTCTTTATCACGATTTAAGTAAGCTATATTCGTTTCTGCAATGTAGTAATAAGCCATAATTGTTGTAAATGCGAAGAATAGTAGAGAGATTGCGACGAAACCGTTTCCAAATCCAGGGAAAACAGATTCTACCGCTGCCTGTGTATAACCAGGACCTGGCTGTGCACCATTTAATTTATTGACGATAAAGTTTTTTCCGCTTGCATCAAATACGTTATACATGCCTGTAATAATCATCATAAATGCTGTTGCTGAACAAACAAATAATGTATCAATGTAAACGGAAAATGCTTGTACTAACCCTTGTTTAGCTGGATGCGATACTTCAGCAGCTGCCGCCGCATGGGCCCCAGTTCCTTGCCCTGCTTCATTTGAATAAATACCACGTTTTACACCCCAAGAGATTGCTAAACCGATAATTCCACCAAAAGCTGCTTCTAGTGCAAATGCACTTTTTATAATTAACATGAAAGCATCTGGTAATTTTTCAATATTCATAGCGACAATTACACAAGCTACTAAAATATAGCCAAGTGCCATAAATGGAACTACAACTTGCGCTACGTTAACAATTCGCTTAACTCCACCAAAAATAATAAGTGCTAATGCCGCTACTAATACCGCTCCGGATACAGAAGTATTAATGCCAAAAGCTGTTTCTAAACTTACAGCAATACTATTTGCTTGAACACCCGGTAACAGCATCCCCGTCGCAAGAATCGTTGCTGCGACGAACACCAATGCGTACCATTTAACCCCTAGTCCTTTTTCAATGTAATAAGCCGGACCACCGCGGAATTGTCCTTGATGCTTCGTCTTATATATTTGTGCAAGTGTCGATTCTACATAAGCAGAACCTGCTCCTAGAAAAGCTACCGCCCACATCCAAAAGACAGCTCCTGGACCACCAAATGCAACAGCTGTTGCAACACCGGCAATATTTCCCGTTCCAACGCGCCCTGATAATGAAAGTGCTAACGCTTGGAATGAGGAAACACCAGCATCAGACTTTTCTCCTTGAAATGTAAGTTTCACCATTTCTCCTACATGTCTTACTTGTAAAAACCTCGTTCGAATGGAAAAATATAAGCCTACTCCTAAACATAAATAGACAAGTGCGGGACTCCAAACAATATTATTTATCCAACTTACGATAGCTTCCAACTTTCCCCCTCCTTCTTTATAAAGAATATTCAGAATATATATAAAATTATAAGTGTATACCGAATCTATAACAATATTATTTTAATAAAGTAAACATATTTTTGTATAAAAAAACAAAGTATACATTTATTTTGTATACTTTGTCTCGATCTGGATGTATTATATATTCACAATTGCTTCCTTCTTTATAATTCTTTCATAGAGTTGTTCTGCTAATTCTCGAAAATGATCTGGCATATCTTTCCCTTTAAACTTCTTTTGAAGCGTACCGTATAGGCCTATATCACGTAAACGTAAAAATAACGGTAACGATTCATACCAACTATCCGCTAGCCTGTGCTCATATTCATAACCTTTTCGTAACACTTGTAACTGTTTACAAGCAAATTTCGTCTTCTCTTCTGTAGTCCACGGTATAAATAGCACAGAGTAATAAAGAACCATTGCCAAATCATGAATGAAGTAATTATATGTCGCATCATCAAAATCAAAGATTGTAAGCTCTTCTCCATCATAATGAAAATTACCAGGATGAATATCACCATGCATAAGACCGAACGTTTCCTTTTCGATTGGCAGGACCTTTATTTCATCCATTAACACAGTAGCAATCTCTTTCACTTTCTCATCTTCTAATTCATTAACAATGCTACTTTCGTCCTCTTCCCACGTATCACGGTAGTCTGTTTTAGGATAATCCATTGTAAGGCGATGCAGTTGTCCAATCGCTTTTCCCCAAGCTTCAAAGAAAGGATCTCCCCAATAAGGCGATTCATCTCCTTTTACTTGCTCACCTTTTGCATATGTAAATAAAGACGCAAAAAAGAAAGTGCCATCTTCCGCTCCGATTTCTTCTACAAGATTTTGAGATATTGAATTACGAGGTCCCGCCACTTTCGCCCCATGCTCCGCAACATACCGTAAAAAATCTAGTTCAGCCTCTACCTCTTTTTTAGAGCGATGAGAAGAATGAGTTAATCGTAATACGTAATCTCCATTATTTTTATCCTTCGCCTTAAAAATATAATTCTCAAAATCACCAAGTGGTTTTTCTTCCACTGTTACATTAAATATCTTTGCAGCTTCTGCTAAAATCTCATTTGTAAAAACTCGTTCCACAGCTATTTCCATATTTATTCCCTCCTATATGTACCCTCTAATTAATTCGACATGAATGTGAGAAGTACTGCTATGAAATTGAATAATGCGTGGGCAATCATAGCCGATAAAATAGAATTTGTTTTCTCATATAACCACGCAAATACTACTCCGCTTAAAAAATTCACCGGTAATGTGTTATATGTGGGAATATGAACAACTGTAAATATTATTGAACTTATAAGCACACCGCCCCATATGCCATATCTATCTCGAAAAAACGTATAAAAAACACCGCGATATAAAATCTCTTCATATATTGGTGATATAACCGCCGCTCCAATTACCGCGATACAAAATGAATATATTGATTTATCCTTTTGGACCGTATCCGTTTTACTATTTTCAAAGGAAATACCCATTTTCTCCATTATCATTAATACACCAATACTAACTACAATCAAAGAAATAACCGCTACAAATGTCCACAAGAAATCTTTCCATGAAAGCTTCCTAATTCCAATATCTTTCCACGACAGTTTATATCTTTTTATGCAAAAAAGATAAACTACAAACGTAAATATCACTGCCATTATAAGCCCCATTAATACTCCAGCATATAATGAGTTCCCTATTATTTTTAAAGCATAATCATAAAAAAGAGATTCAATCATTACTGGTACAATCAGAAATACGAAAACAAATAAATATAAAATTTCTTTCCATCCCCACATATATTTTAAAGTCATCTACACCATCCCCTATACCCTATTTTCTTTAGTATAAAAGATGACGTAACGTAACTTTCAAGCTACTTTTTCAAATAATCCAAGCATAAATTTCTCATAAAAAGAAAAAATTAACAGAAGTGACTTTATTCTAAAAGAGGTGGAAATTATGACAGAGCGAGAAGATAAACAAGAAAACAATAACAAGAAGCATATGTTTCCATCACTTCCCGAAAACATTAATTACATCGATAACAAGCTCTGCCATTCTGATGATATAAAAAAATTAGATGTTCCTTTTCAAAACGGAAAAGGCACGATCTTATATATCGAATCTTTAGCAGACCCAAATTTAATTCATCAATTAGCTCTTGAAGCACCGAGCGATAATCTTTATACAATGGGCGAAAGAAAAAACTACAAAAGGAATTATCTAAGCTACTCACAAAAGAAGCAAAACGCATAACAAAAAAATTACAAAAAGCAAATTGTGATGCTTTCGGTATCGGAAGATATCTTATCGCCTATTCCCCTGATTTATGGAAGAAAAAAAATTGGAATAAAGATTATGCAAAAGTGAAGTTTAAACCTGAAGTAGAAGTGGATATTTTGTATAGCGGTGTCTTAAAGTAAAAGGTTGTATGCCTCGTGGGCATACAACCTTTTTATCCCGCATTAACGGGCAGTAAGACCCCCTACTGATTAAAAGTTTCACTTTATTTCGTACATCGATATACAATCGACTCATACGGTCTTAATATAAGATTGTTTATATCCGTACTCGAATCTTTATAATTTGATAATAAAACTTCTTGCTTCATCTCATCTAATTGAACATCTTCTGGTATAGAGTAAGCAACTTCTTCTCCATAGAAGTTACTTACAACAAGTAATACTTCATTCTTTACAGTACGTGTATATGCCCAAATCTTAGGGTGATTCCCATTTAAAACATCATATTTCCCTTCTGTAATGACATCGTATTTTTTTCTAAGTTCAATTAACTTTTTATAATGGTAAAATACAGACTCTCTATCTTCTAATGCCTTCTCTACGTTTATTTCTTTAAAGTTTTCAGCCACTGAAATCCAAGGTGTACTTGTTGTAAAACCACTATTTACCTCTTCATTCCACTGCATCGGAGTACGGGAGTTGTCACGAGATTTTTGTTTTAAAATCCCGATAATCTCTTCTTTTGATAATCCTTCTTCTAGCTTTATATCGTATATATTTAACGATTCCACATCGCGATACTGCTCGATGGATTCGAATTTAGGATTTGTCATACCAATTTCTTCGCCTTGATAAATGTAAGGTGTGCCCTGCAACATATGCATAGCTGTCGCTAACATTTTAGCAGATTCATTTCGGTACTTCTCATCATTTCCAAAACGTGAAACAATACGAGGCTGGTCATGATTACACCAAAATAACGCATTCCATCCTCCGCCCTTTTGCATTTCAATTTGCCAACTAGACATAATTTCTTTTAATTTAATGAAATCAAAATCAGCTTTCGTCCACTTATCACCATTTGGATAATCTACCTTTAAATGATGGAAACTAAACGTCATGCTTAATTCATTACGCTCAGGGTTTGAATATTTAATACAATTATCAATTGTCGTAGATGACATTTCTCCAACTGTAATCACATCTTTCCCTTCAAAAACATTTCGGTTCATCTCTTGTAAATATTCATGGACACGTGGACCATCCGTATAATATTTACGCCCATCACTTGTAGCCGTGCTTCCTTCATCACTTAAAAACCTTTGATCCTTTGAAATTAAATTAATAACATCAAGACGGAATCCTTTTACACCTTTATCAAGCCAAAAGCGCATCATATCGTATACTTCTTCACGAAGCTTTTCATTTTCCCAATTTAAATCTGCTTGTGTCTCATCAAATAGATGTAAAAAATATTGTCCTGTCTTCTCATCATACTTCCAAGCCGGTCCACCAAACTTAGACTGCCAATTATTCTTTTCATCACGCCAAATGTAATACTCACGATACGGGCTATTTTTATCTTGACTCGCTTCTTTAAACCATTTATGCTCTGTTGAACTGTGATTTACAACAATATCAAGCATAATCTCAATATTACGTGCCTTCGCTTCTTCTAAAAGTTCTTCAAACTCTTCCATCGTTCCGTAAGATGGATCTATACAATAATAATCACTTACATCATAACCATTATCATTTTGTGGTGATTGGTATATTGGTGTTAACCAAATATAATCCACTCCGAGTTCCTTTAAATAATCTAATTTCTCTGTAACTCCCTTTATATCACCGGTTTCTTTATTATAGTAACTATTAAAGCTCTTCGGATAAATTTGATAAACTACATTTTTATGCCAATCTTTCATGCTTAATTTCCTCCTACTTTTGTTTTACTCGTTTCGCAAATAACCATGTTAATGTAAATGGAATTACTACTGCGATTATCATTCCTACAATAAACATTGGAATCGATTTCGGAATGATAGAAATGAATGCTGGCAATCCGCCAATTCCGATAGCCGGTGCTAATACACCGTTTAATG
Organism: Bacillus hominis; assembly: GCF_018332515.1. Lineage (GTDB taxonomy): Bacteria > Bacillota > Bacilli > Bacillales > Bacillaceae_G > Bacillus_A > Bacillus_A hominis. Next base: position 43,357 of record NZ_BOQD01000043.1, read on the forward strand.
TAATAAATATCGCTGCCACAGCAGATCCTATAATCGCTGCATAGAACGGGAATTTATTTCGTAAATTCACACCAAACATCGCTGGTTCTGTAATACCGAAGTACGCTGAAATCGCTGATGTTGATGCCATACTTTTATCATTTTGATTTTTTGAAATCCAGAACATTGCAAGTGCCGCACTACCTTGTGCGATATTTGAAAGAGCAATCATCGGCCAAATAAATGTACCGCCGTGTTGTGCAATTAACTGTAAATCGATCGCAATAAACATATGATGCATACCTGTAATTACTAACGGTGCATATAATGCTCCGAATAATACTGCTCCAAGTACTGGTACTGTTTCATATACTCCTACTAATCCAGCCGTTAATAAGTCTCCAATATGACGTGTAACTGGACCGATAATTCCTAAAGCTAACACTCCTGTTACTACAATCGTTGTAATTGGTACAACTAATAATTGAATTGCATTTGGTACATGTTTCTTTAAAAAAATTTCAACTTTACTTAATACGAATGCCGCTACTAAAACTGGTAAAATTTGACCTTGATATCCAACCTTTTCAATTTGGAACAATCCTAAAATATTGAAGTACTCAATCTTTTGTCCCTCTAAACCAGTTGCTGCTTTTCCATAATCCCAAGCGTTTAATAAGGCAGGATGCACAAGCATTAATCCCATTACGATTCCTAATATCGGACTACCACCAAAACGCTTCGTCGCTGACCAGCCAACAAGTGCTGGTAAGAATACAAATGCTGTATTCGCCATCATATTAATTAAATCCCATAGTCCACCTAAGTTCGGATAAACATCTAATAAATTTTTACCATCAAAAAATAAGTCCTTTGCCCCTAATAGATTGTTAATCCCCATTAGTAAACCAGCTGTTACGATCGCTGGTAATATCGGCATAAATACATCGGAAAATACTTTTACAAACTTTTGAGCCGGATTTAACTTTTGGTTTCCAGAATCTTTCACGTCAGCTACTGTCGATTCTTCCATACCTGCAAGCGTTATCAATTCAGCGTATACTCGATCCACATCACCTGGACCAATTACAATTTGAAATACCCCAGCGTTATGAAACGCTCCTTTCACTAATGAAACAGATTGTAATTTATCATTATCTATTTTACTTTCATCCTTCAAAGCGATACGAAGCCTCGTTACACAATGTGCCGCTTGATCGATATTGTCTTTCCCACCAATATATTGCAGCACTTCTTCTGCTGTTTTGCGATAGTCTTTCCCCATATTTCCATCCCTCTTTTCTTTTTTGATACCGTTTACACTTACATATTAACTCGTATATATAAGTTAGTCAACACTCGTATATACGAGTTGGTGATTTTTTTATAAAAAAAAGAGATAGAACAATATTTTGTTCCATCCCTTTACTTTCTTCGCGCCACATCCGAAAAGTGAAAAATATCTAAACGGTGACGTGATTCCGTATATTCGAACTGACTCCCATCGTATAAATGAGTAAAGTTTTTTACAACGACAACATAGTCTGTTCCATTTAAATCTAAGTACTTTCGGTCATCATCTGTACATGGTTGTACTTCAATTACCCTCTGTGAATAGCTAATATGTAGCCCTAATTCTTTCTCAATGTATTTATAAATCGATGCAGTTGCAATTTCTCTCGTTAATCCTGGAATATACTCCGATACAAAATGGTTTATATCTAAAATTACTTTTTCTCCATCAATATTTCGAACACGTTTAATATGATCTATTTCCGTTTTTTCTTTCACGTTTAATAACTTTGCTACATCTTTCGTCGCTTTCATTTTCTCTATTTCCACGACTTCTGTAATACAGTAACGTCCTAAACGTTCATTTTCTTCTTGAAAACTTACAATACCACCAAAGTTAAATTCAATATTTTTGCGCTTTAATACAAAAACACCTTTTCCGTGTATTTTTTGAACATATCCACGCTCTTGCAATAAATCTACAGCTTTTCTTACAGTCCCCCGGCTTGCCTCATACTGCTTCATTAATTCCGTTTCTGATGGAATTTTGCATCCTTCTTTTAATTGTTTATTATCAATAGACTTGCTGATTTCTGTATAAATTTGTTCATACTTACTCATCATCTACAATAGCCCCTTGTCACCTTCTAGTTCTATATGTATTATACCATGCTATACTCTTCTGCCAATCTCTCACTTATTTTCCAGTACAAGAAAACTATAGGTAAATATTTAGTCTCTAAAACGTATTTTTATAAATTTTTTCATATTTTTCTTTTCATTCAAAAAAACATGTAGTATACTAACTTCAAAATCAGAGGAGAAAGGGAGCAAAGAACTATGCTTACTTATACAACAATTGTAGTTACATTTGCACAAAAACATCATCATCATACGTAACCCTTGAAACCTAGCGGAAAAATTACGCGTAGGTACAAGGGTTATTCCCGTTGTACCTACGTTAGGCGAAGAGCTATGTAGGTATTTTTTATCTACATGGCTCTTTTTTTATTGTCAAAAAGCTAGTAAAAAATGATGTTTACGCAAAACTTACTACAAAGGAGTTAACAAAAATGGAAACGAAAAAATGGGGATTATGGGTTTTAACAGCTTTTGTTATCGGGAATATGGTTGGTGGCGGCGTATTTATGCTCCCAGCAAATTTAGCACACGTATCAGGTCCAATGGGATCTACACTTGCATGGAGTATTACAGGACTTGGTGTATTTATGATTGCACTCGTATTCGGAAATTTAGCAATTCGTAAACCAGAATTAAAAGCAGGACCACAAAGTTACGCCCAAGCAATGTTTACTTCCCAAAAGGCAGGTAAAGTTGCAGGATATAGTATGGCTTGGGGTTATTGGGCTGCTAACTGGGCTGCTACAGCATCTGTAATTATTTCCTTTGCCGGATATTTATCAACATTCTTCCCAGTTTTACAAAGTAAGCAAATTCTCTTTTCAACAAACGGATTTTCATTAGAACTTGGAAAAGCTTTAACCTTCCTAGTATGTAGTATGATGCTATGGGGAATTCAATATATTCTTTCTCAAAATATTGATAGAGCAGGAAATATGAACCTTCTTGCAACGATTGCAAAAATCATCGGATTTACAATGTTTATTGTAATCACATTATTCATTTTCAATGCCTCTAATTTCGGGGACGGTCAAACATTTATGAATGAAGCTGGACAACCTATTGCGTTGGGTGGACAAATAAATTCAGCTGCTATTGCAACACTTTGGGCGTTTATCGGTATTGAGTCAGCAGTTATGCTCTCTAACCGCGCAAAATCTCAGCGCGATGTTAAGAAAGCTACGATTTTCGGATTAATTATCGCCCTTATTATTTACATGGCAATTACTCTACTAACAATGGGTGCTCTTCCACAAGACGCTTTAAAAGAGTCTCAAAAGCCATTAGTAGATGCATTAAATTTAGCAATTGGTACTAAAGGTGCTTATATAATGGCCTTACTTGCACTCGTATCTTTATTCGGCTCTACTGTAGGATGGATCGTTGTTAGCTCAGAAGTACCTTACCAAGCAGCAAAAAATGGGCTTTTCCCTAAGTTTTTCGGAAAAACAAATAAAAAAGGAAGTCCTTCAAAATCATTATTTATTACAAATGTGATGACACAAATTTTCTTATTTTCAACGATTTCTGGTACTGTTTCAGAAGCATATAATTTCGCTATTGTTGTGGCGACATTAGCATATTTAATCCCGTACCTTGTTTCTACCTTGTACCAGTTAAAATTAGTTATTACGGGGGAAACGTATGATATAATGCCTGGATCTCGAATAAAAGATGGGATCATTACTGCACTAGCATTTTTATATTCCATTTGGGTTATTAAAACAGGAACTGCTGATTTAAAAACGTTCTTCTTAGGAATTGGGTTGTTTGTATTAGGCCTTATTCTTTATCCAATTTTAATGAAAGATTCACAAAAAAAATAATAAAAAAGAGAAGCTTTCCGCTTCTCTTTTTTTTATTAAAAGTCAGTTAATAACTTTTCTTTTAGTTCACCTACATCTAACGGTTGTGCATAATAAAAACCTTGTACAAAATCGCAACCCATTGATTGTAATAAGCTTTCTTGTTCTACCGTTTCTACCCCTTCAGCAACCACTAATAAATTTAAACTATGAGCAATTTCAATAACCGATTTTACAATCGTTCGCTCTGGCTGTGCGTTATCATAATGAAACTCACGAATAAAATTACGATCAATTTTTACAATATCAAGTGGTAGTTGTTTTAAATAATATAATGAGGAATACCCTGTTCCGAAATCGTCTAAAGCGATTAAAATTCCCATACTTCTTAATTCTTGTAATGTAGCAATAATATAATCAAAATGACGTACAGCTATACTTTCTGTTATTTCTAATATTAAACGATTTGGTGAAAACCCTGTTCGCTTCAATATACTACGAACAGATAAAATAAATCGCTTTTGCATCAATTGTTGTATTGATAAATTAACAGATAACTTCAGTCCCTCTTGATACTCTGGTAAAGTTTTAAACAGTCGACATGACTTTTCTAGTACCCAATCTCCTAGTTTTATAATAAGTCCACACTCTTCAGCTACAGGTATAAATTCACTTGGTGAAATAGGACCTTCTTCTGTCTGACAACGTGCTAAAGCCTCAATACCAGTACATTTCTTTGTTTTCAAATCAATAATGGGCTGTAATGCCACTTTTAATTCTTCGTCACGAATTGCTTTTTGTAAAGCAAACTCTATTTTCATTCTACGATTTATTTTCGCACGTAATTCATCTGTAAAGAAGCACGCCGCATTTCTTCCTTGCTCTTTCGCACTGTACATGGCTAAATCTGAATTTTTCAATAATGTTTCAACGTCTTTTCCATCTTGCGGATAGGAACAAAGTCCTAGACTGGCTGAAATATATATTTCATGACCTTCAAGCATAAATGGCGCTTGAAAGCATGACAACACAGATGTCGCTAACTGCCTCATCCCATCTTGTGTATGTTTTTTTGTTAATAGCACAAATTCATCTCCACCCAGCCTAGCTAGAACATCTTTATCTTCTAGTACATAATGCAATCGTGAAGCGACTTCGCTTAAAAGTAAATCTCCTATCATATGACCTAACGTATCATTCACTAATTTAAAACGATCTAAATCAAAGTAAATCATACCAAACTCTATTTTCTCTGCAATCATCTTATTTACAGTCGTAATTAACTGTAGACGGTTTGGTAAACTTGTTAACGCATCGTGATAAGCAAGTTCTCTATAACGACTTTCGCTTAATCGTAATCTTTGTTCTGCTTCTTTCCTACTACTTATATCATTTCGAATTGCAATAAATTGATAGGGTTCTCCCTTTTCATTTAAAAATGGAACAATTGTTGTTTTAACCCAATAATACGTACCATCTTTTGCTTGATTTTGAATTTCCCCCGTCCAGACTTTTCCACTCAAAATACGCTTCCATAGGACTTGAAAAAATGCTTTCGGATGGTATCCAGAATTTAAAATACGGTGATCTTTTCCTATTAACTCTTCTCTTTTATATTTTGATATTTTACAAAATTTATCATTCACATATGTAATAAGACCTTTTCGGTCTGTAATAGCAACAATTGAAGACTCATCTAATGCTAATTTTAAATCTTGCAATGAAGAGTCATATAATGCATGATCTCTTTGTTCTAGCATGCTCATCTCTCCTTGCTTCCTATCTGACTAAAACACAACTCGTTTCTCTTCATAGAAATAGAGATATTTCATTTTCTCATAATAGACCTTTACATAAACCACATTATTAAATAGACCGATTAAAATAACATAATATTATTTGTAATAAAAAGCAATATGGTGCTGTTTTAATTATAGTAGAAGCTTCTCATCTCTCTGCTTATCTAAGCTTATTATACAGTATTCTCTTACATTCCTTTAATTTTTAAAGTGACAATTTCATCACTATTAGCCTCTAATCCCTACTAATGTGGCCTCACACCTAATCTCTTTTATTTCTTGAAATGTTAAGATGTAAATCTGATTGCTGATACATAATGAAATAGGATTAAAATACAAAATGCGACTATTCACAAATAATAATATAAAATCAAAATTTGCATTTAACATATT